>JANLQT010000682.1:0-3829 GCA_031368035.1 Rhodobacterales bacterium
GGCCCCGGCACCGCCCAAAGCCCCGCCATGCCCAAGGCGTAAAGCCCCAGTTGCACCCCGGTCAGGGTCATCAGAACGTCGCCCCCAGCATGTCCAAAAGGCCCGCCTCGTCCCATTCCGAGGCGCCCAGCGGCAGCATCATCAGTCGCTCGGTCGGCTCGCGCAGGGTTGCCCCGGTGCGCGCGCCCAGCATCTCGGTCCACAGCATCTCGTTCTGCACGCGCCGGAATCCCGCCGCGCCGTACAGCTTGGCCACGCCGAACAGCAGGAAGAACTCGGCCGGGCTGGCCTTCGTGACGGTGATCGCCTCTTGCAGCAATGCCGCCGCGATGCCGAGGCCCCGGCACTTCGGATCCGTCGCCACATCGCCAAGGCAGGCCATCGTGACCAGTCGATCCCCCAGCCGCATGGCCCGGAATTGCAACGCCACATGGCCGACGATCCGGCCCCTGCTGCGATGGACCAAGCGCAAATGCTGGCGGGTCTGGTAAAAACTGCGGCCGCCGAAATCGGACTCAAAGCACCGCGCGAGCAGAGCGGCAATCTCGGCCTCGTCAGCGTTTCCAAGCTGCCATTCGGGAATCTGTTCAAGCTGCAGTCGGGCTGCATTCTGGGCGGCATCTGGCAGGGTCATTGGGCAATCCGGCTTTCGCCGCCTTCTTCAGTCAGCGCGAAACTTTGCGCGCGCGCTCCCAGCCTGTCAAACAGGCCCGCCTCGGTCCCCGTCATGATCGCCTGCGCGCCCAAGGCGCAAAGCTCATCATACAAGGCCGCCCGCCGCCCCGGGTCCAGATGCGCCGCCACCTCGTCAAACAGCAGCACCGGCGCCTGCCCCAGATCATCCGCCAGCGCCCTTGCATCCGCCAATATCAAACTGATCAGCAGCGCCTTCTGCTCTCCGGTGGAACATTGATCCGCCGCCAGCCCCTTGGCCGCAAACACCGCCCGCATATCCGCCCGATGCGGCCCGACCAGCGTGCGCCCCGCCGCCATGTCGCGCCGTCGCCCCTGCGACAGTGCCAATCCCAAGTCCTCCGGCTCGGCCTCGCCCTCCGGCCCGGTCAGCGCCAGTTCCGCCCGAGGAAACGCCGTCTCCGCCCCCTCCTGCGCCGCCATCAGCCGCACCACCGCCGCCCGCCGATTGGCCGCGACAGCAGAGCCCGCCTCCACCATCTGCGCCTCCAACGCCCCATACCAATGCGCGTCCGTCACGCCGTCCTTCAGCAGCCGGTTCCGCTCGCGCATCGCCTTGTCATAGGCGAGCGAAACATCCGCATGGTCGGG
The DNA here is from genome assembly GCA_031368035.1 of Rhodobacterales bacterium. Classification (GTDB taxonomy): domain Bacteria; phylum Pseudomonadota; class Alphaproteobacteria; order Rhodobacterales; family Rhodobacteraceae; genus Stagnihabitans. The sequence goes on from JANLQT010000682.1 coordinate 1,285, forward strand.
CGCAAAACTCAGTGTCAGCCGGTCCAGAAACCGCCGCCGCCCCTCCGCCCCCTCGATCCACAGCCGGTCCATGGCAGGCACCAGCCACAACACCCGCAGCACCCGCCCCAGCGCGGTCTGCGTCGCCGCCTTGCCGTCAATCCGCACCTCACGCCCAGAATCGCCCTCAGCCCAGGTCTCGATGTCATGCGCCGCGCCGAGCCCAAGCACCTCGGCCTTCACCTTCCAGCCAACACTCTCCGGCCGCCGCGCCAGCTCCAGATTCCCCGCCCGCCGCAGCCCCCGGCCGGGGGACAACAGTGACACCGCCTCCAGAATATTGGTCTTGCCCGCCCCGTTCGGCCCGAAAATCGCCACCGGCCGCCCGTCAAACACCAATCGCGCCGCCCTATGGCTGCGGAAATGCGACAAACTCAACGAAGTGACGGCCAAGCCAGCCACATCTTGCCCTTTCACAGAAGCCAAAAATATCCCGGGGTCCGGGGCAGCGCCCCGGCTTTGGTCACACGCGCATCGGCATCACGACATAGATCGCCGAGGCATCATTCCCCTCGCGCATCAGCGTCGGATCGCCTGCCGAGTTGAACATGAACACCGCATTCTCCCGGTCCACCTGCGCCGCAATCTCCAGCAGATACTTCGCGTTGAACCCGATCTCCAGCGGCTCATCGGCATAAGCCACCGCCAGCTCTTCCTCTGCCGCGCCCGAATCGGGAGAGTTCACCGACAAGATCAGCCGGTCCTCGTCCAGCGTCAGCTTCACCGCGCGAGACCGCTCCGACGACACCGTCGCCACCCGGTCCACCGCCTTGGCAAACTCCTTCGCGTCCACCTCCAGCCGCTTGGTGTTGCCCGTCGGAATGACCCGCGAATAATCCGGAAAGGTCCCGTCGATGACTTTCGAGGTCAGCATCACCCCCGGCGTCGCAAACCGCACCTTGGTCTCGCTGACCGACACCGCGATCACGGCGTCGTCGTCATCCAGCAGCTTGCGCATCTCCGCCACGGTCTTGCGCGGCACGATCACCCCCGGCATCGCCTCCGCCCCACTCGGCAGTTCCGCGTCAATCCGCGCCAGCCGGTGCCCATCGGTTGCCACGCAGCGCAGCACCGGGCCGTCCTCGCCCTTGGCGGTGTGCATATAGACGCCGTTCAGGTAATACCGCGTCTCTTCGGTCGAGATCGCGAATTTCGCCTTGTCGAACAGGCGCCGCAACACCGGCGCCTTGGCCGAGAAGTTCGAGGAATATTCCGAGGTTGCCATCACCGGGAAATCTTCCTTCGGCAGCGTGGCCAGGTTGAACGTCGACCGCCCCGCCGTGACCGTCAGCCGCCCCGCGCTGGCATCCGAGGCCAGATGCACCAGCGCCCCGTCCGGCAACTTGCGCACGATCTCATGCAGCATCACCGCCGAGACCGTCGTAGCCCCCGCGCGCTCGACCATCGCCGGGCAGCGGTCCACCACTTCGATATCCAGATCGGTCGCCCGGAAACTCGCCTGATTGCCCTCGGCCTCGATCAGCACATTGGCGAGGATCGGAATGGTATTGCGCCGCTCCACCACCGACTGCGCCTGCGCCAGCGCCTTCAATATCGTGCCGCGTTCGATTGACAGCTTCATCACACCACCCCAAGTTTTTGCCCCAACCCGGCCCATGGCAGCGCCCGGCAGGGGACCCCGAACCTAGCGGCTTTGCGGCAACACGCAAGCCCGCCCATGCGCCGGATCGCCCCGCCCCGCGCCTTTTTCACCCTCCCGGCCCGCCGTTCCCTGAAAGACCCCTCGCGCGCCCAGCACGCCCCCAAACGCCGCTGCCGCCCCCACCCGCGCTAAGGCCTGATCCTCCGCCGCGAATGGCTCCCCAACGGCTGGCGCCTGGTGTTCACCGGGCCCGAGGCGAAGGGGATGATGATCGAGAGCGTGTTCGAGGAGGTGGAACGGATGTATGGGCCGCCGCCAGAGTGAGCCCTTGGGCTATTTGAGCAGGACGTTAGTACGGTGCCACTCAAGAGCCTCGTCCATTACCCGCAAAGATGGCAATTTCGACTCGCGAATCGCCGTACCGTGCAGACCCTTCAGGAACTCATTTCCTGCAAGTGCTGCCACGCTTGGCGGCACAAATATCGTCCTGCTTGCACTGATACCTACCAAACCTCGGTCAAAAGCCCAGTGCAGTTCCTTGGTGAGTGGAATGCCATTTGCAGGATGGTCTGAACCGTTTGCCTCGACGGGAACCACGTGCGCTGCATCAAGTCCAATTGTTAGGCTTGAGACAGGCGAGACAAATTTGCGACCCGTGAACGCGCAACGAAAGTCATACTGTTCCAGAACCTTGTTCCGAAAGGCCCTGTCGCGCGCTTTGCGAATCGAGAGTATCTCGACAGATTTTCTACTATCTGTGAACGCTGTCGCCGGTGCGCTGGCTTCTGCTTCAATATACGCTTCTGCGTTCTTGATCTCTGTAAAAGAGACGGGTGGGCTGCTTTTGTTGACGATCCCCCATCGTGCGGATCCTATAGTTGCATTTAATTTTTTATATTCCGG
>JANLQT010000654.1:0-2562 GCA_031368035.1 Rhodobacterales bacterium
CTGACGGTGCCGTCATAGCCGGTCGCAAGCGCCGCCCGCATGAAGGCCAAAACGTCCAGATCGCCCTCGCCCGGCATGTTGCGGAAGTGGCGCGACAGATACATGTAGTCCATCTCGATCGCCGGGGCGTCGGCCAGTTGCACCGAGAAAATCTTGTTGCCCGGAATGGAACGGATGCTTTCGGGGGAAATCTTGCGCACCAGCGTGTGATAACTGTCCAGCGTCAGCCCCACGTTGGGCCGGTTCGCCCGCCGCACGATTTCCCAGGCGTCGCGGTGGTCGTTGATGTACCGGCCCCAGGACAAGGCCTCGTAAGCAAGGCGCAACCCGCGCTTGGCGGCGACATCGCCCAGTTCGGCCAAGTCCTCTGCCGCGCGGTCGATGCCGCCCATGCCCTCGGGATGCACCGACGAGCAGATCATCAGCAGGTCCGTCCCCAGATCCCCCATCAGGTCGAACTTGCGGTCCGCCCGGGCAAAGGCGCGGGCGCGCAGGGGGGGCGGCAGACATTCGAAATCGCGGAACGGCTGCAGGCAATCCAGTTTCAGGCCGAAGTCGCGGATCATCTGGCCGACTTCCTTGGCCGACATGTCGGACGCGACGAAATCCTGCTCGAAAATCTCGACCGCCGTGAAACCGGCCGCCGAGATTGCCGCCAGCTTGTCGCGCAGCGTGCCCGCGACGGTGACCGTTGCCATGGAATATTTCATGCGAATGCGTCTTTCCCGAAATAAGGATCACGATAAGCCCCGCCCCCAAGCCTGTCGAGGGTTCGGGGGTGCGCTTTGTTTTCGTGCCGGATGTTGCCCGGCAGATGCGGGGGTTTTGTGGCGGCTTCTTGGCGAATTGCGCGCGGCGTGGGCGAGGCAGCAACCGGGAGGCGCCGCGCCAAGGGGCGCTGCGGGCAGGAGACAGAAGCGATGTTCCTTGGACGGAATATGCTTTAGAACCGCCGGACCCTTCTTCCTGCACGCGGAACCAACCCCTTCATGCCCATCGTAGACCCAAACCACCGCAGGCTGTTCCTGGCGCTTTTCGGCGTGTTCACCATTTTCGGCATGTCGATGACCATCATCGGTGCGGCTTTGCCCAAGATCATCTCAAGCTTCGGATGGAGCTATTTCGTCGCGGGTCTGGTGCTGGCGGCCAATGCCATCGCGTATTTCTCGTTCACCTTCGTTGGCGGCTTTGCGATCAAATATATGGGGCCCAGGCGCACCGTCGTCACCGGGCTTGCCGTCACGGCGGCGGGGCTGGCGTTCTTCGGTTCCACCCCCGATCCCTTGACCAACATCCTTCTCGCCGGGCTGATGGGCGTCGGGCAGGGCTTTGTCGAGATCACCGTCAACTTCACCACCCTGCGGCTGGACACCGCCAAAAGCGGGCGCCCGATGAACCTGATGCATGGGGCCTTTGCGGTCGGGGCCATCCTCGGGCCGCTGGCGTTGGCGGGGATGCTGCAGACCGGCTTTGACTGGGTTTCGGTCTATCACCTGATGGCGGTCCTGTTTCTGGCCTTGGCTGCGCTGTTTGTGGTGATGCCGATGCGGGTGCCGCCCGAGGCGCCGGGGGCGGACGAGGACGGGCCCGCCCAAAGGCTGAGCCTGCATCCGGCCTATTACCTGTCGTTTCTGGCGCTGTTTCTTTATGTCGGGGTCGAGCTTGGCGTGTCGAACTGGGTGGCGGAATATTTCGTCGCGGTGTTTGACTATCCTGCCGCCCAAAGCGGGCTTCTGGTGTCGTTGTTCTGGGCGGGGCTGCTGGCGGGACGGCTTGGGGTGCCGATCCTGTATCACGGCAAGCGGCAGGACCTGATGCTGGTCGGCTTTTCGCTGCTGGCCACGGTCACCATTGCGGGGCTTAGTCTGCTTGGCTTTGTCACGGCCGGCGCCATGACCCAAGGCATCGCCATGGGACTGGTCCTGTTCGCGGGGCTTGGGTGTTCGATCTACTATCCAGCGGTGATCACCTTGCTCGGCAACTGCTTTCCCCACGCGCAAAGCCAGGCCATCGGATTTGCCGCCGGGGGCGGCGGGATCGGGGCCTTCGTGTTTCCGTTCCTGATGTCGGCGCTGGCGAATGGCTGGGGCATCCGCATCGGCTTTGCGACCTATGCGGTGTTCGGCATCGCCATGACGCTGGCCGCCGTTGGCCTTGCACGGGCCGCGTCGCCGGGGGGCAAGGCCCGGACCTGACCTTCCGGGCGACAGATTGCGGGTTCAGTCCCGCAAAAGTTCGTTGATCGAGGTTTTGGAGCGGGTCCTGGCATCGACCTTCTTCACGATCACCGCGCAATACAGATTGATCCCGCCCTTGGACGGCATGGATCCCGCGACGACGACCGACCCCGGCGGCACCTCGCCATACATCACCGCGCCGGTTTCTCGGTCTACGATCTTGGTCGATTTGCCGATGAACACGCCCATGCCAAGGACTGATCCTTCGCGGATGATGCAGCCCTCGACCACTTCGGACCGGGCGCCGATGAAGCAATCGTCCTCGATGATCGTCGGGCCGGCCTGCATGGGCTCAAGGACGCCGCCGATGCCGACGCCGCCCGAC
>JANLQT010000759.1:0-9533 GCA_031368035.1 Rhodobacterales bacterium
GACGGGCCATCGGTGTGGTATAGGCGGTCAGCACCACCAGCGGCACCTGACCCTTGCGGGCGGTGATATCGGGCGGCAGAACCGGGCGCAGCGGCGATGTGGCGGACATGGGCAAGCCTCCCCCGAAAGTTGGCGTAAAAGACCACAGCTTGGGCTTTGCTTCAACCCCGCCGCAGCGCAGCAAAACTTTGCGGCCTGACGGGGCGAGGCGCCACCTTGACGGGGGCCGTCGGGCCGGATCGTCTGGGGTCCAGCGAGGTCAGCATGACCCAAACCCTGATTCCCCTGACCCCCGATGGCACAACGCCCGAAATCACCCGCCCCGACCCGGCCAAGCTCCTGTCGGGCGATCCGGTGCACACCGCCTGGAACCTGGAGACGCGGGACGGGCTGTATTGCGGCCTGTGGCATTCCACCATCGGCAGCTGGCGCATCGCCTATGACGAATGGGAATACTGCCACTTGCGGACTGGGGTTTCAGTCCTGACCGACGATCAGGGCCATGCTGTCACCTATCGCGCCGGTGACAGTTTCATCATCCGCCCCGGCTTTACCGGCACCTGGACCGTGATCGAGCCGACGCTGAAGGATCATGTGATCGTTATGTAGGATGGGTGATTCACCCATCAGGTCCCCAACGTCGGTCAATTGATGGGTGAATCACCCATCCTGCGAAGCAACCCCGTTACGGGTGACCCGGCGGCGGCTCGAAGCTTTCAGATTCCGAACTTGCCAGCGACGGGTCGGCGTCCAGCGCCGCAGCACGGTCGGCTTTCTGCTGTTCCAGGATCGGCAGGTCCAGCTCCAGCTGCGCGCGGTTTTCGGCGGTGTCGGGCACGGCGCGACCCCAGGCGTCGTCCATATAGGGGCCTTCCAGCTCCAGGCTTTCGTCCAGCGAGCGCACCTTGACCTTGGTGCCGATCTCGACCCGGTCATACAGTTGGATGGCGTCCTGATTGAAAAGCCGGATGCAGCCGGCCGAGGTGGCGTGCTGGATCGAGTTGTTGTCGATCGTGCCATGGATGCGGAACTTGGTATCCTTGCCGCCCCGGTACAGATAAAGCGCCCGCGCGCCCAACGGGTTGATGAGCCCGCCGGGAAGGCCGCCCGCATAGTCGGCATAAAGATCCGGCCGGGTGCGCAGCATGTTCGCCGTGGGCGTCCAGGATGGCCAGGTTTCCTTGCGCCCGATCACGCCCGAGCCGCGAAACGACTTGCCCTCACGCCCGACGGCGATGGCATAGCGGGTGGCCATGCCGCCCTCTTCCACGAAATACAGCCGCCGCGCGAAGGTGTCGATCACGATGGTGCCCGGGTCTTCCGGCCCGTCATAGGCCACCTCGGTCCGGGCCGCGCCGTTGCGCATGTAGTCCATTGTGACCGCCGGAATGTCGAAGCCTTCGTCGGTGACGGCCTCATAGCCGGGAAGCACGCTGGGGGCGATGACTTCAGGCTCTTCGGCATGCCGGGGGCCGCCGCAAGCGGCGAGTGTCAGAACGGCCAATAGCGCGGCGAGCCGCGGAAGCGAGAAGATCACGGGCAAACCTGTGGGCAAGATGCGGGAAGGCCGAGTCGAATTTCGCCGCACAAAACAGTGTAAATCCCCCCGTTACAAGGGTTCCGCCCCCGCCAAGGCCCGGTTTTGTTACAGTTTGGCGGCCATATGTGTCCAGAAACACCCGGTTTTGCCGCTTTGGCGCGATGCGAGGCTCAAGCGGTCAACACCGGCTCGGGGCCAAGGGCAAGGCCTGTCGGCGCGTCGCGTCTGTCTTCGGTGATCACAAACATGTCTTGCAGGCCATAAATGCCTTGATATTCCGTATCGGGCAGCCGACGCGCCATCGCGGCCTCCCGCGCCTGACGGCCTGCTTGGACGACCTCGTTCGCACGCGCGCCACCCCGGACAGCGCGGGGAAGCACGCTTGCGCCCAGATCCGCCACAGCAGAGGCGCCACACCCCGCGGCAGCCCCGATCAGGTCACGATTTGCCAGAACAGGCCGACTTCGGCGATCCAGGCCAGAGTGAAGACACCCGTGCGGACATACGGAATCGCCAGCAGGAAGACCACGGCATGGATCACCCGCAACCAGAAGAAGCTGGCGCACAGAAAGGCGGTAGTGCCATTGGCCTGACCGGTGGCCTGCAGGATCAGCACCATCGCGGCAAACGGGGCAAAGGCTTCGACCGCGTTTACATGCGCGCGGTTAGCCCGCATGCCCCAGAACGGCACTGGCCGCGGCGTCGGGTCGATGTAGTTCTGCCGGGCGAGAAAGCCGTTGGTCATGACCTGGCAGGTCACATAGCCAAGCCACAGCGATCCGGTCAGCAGGGCAGTCCAGGCCAGATAGGTTAAATCAGGGGTCATGGCAGTCCTCAATGGTTTCATGGCAATGTCGCGACGCCACCATGCAGCCAATCGCCATAAAAGTGTGCAACAAAATCACCATTTGCGGCGACTCAAATCGACTTGCCGATGAAATCCGCCGCCGAATGCCGGTTGCGCACCTGACTTTCCGGCGTGCCCTGGCCGCGATTGACCATCTGGCCCCGCGTCACCGCCGGGCGGGCGTCGATCATCCTGGCCCAGGCCATGACATGGCGATAGCTCTCCACATCCAGAAATTCGGCCGCATCATAGGCGCGCCCCAGCACCAGCCCGCCGAACCAGGGCCAGATCGCCATATCCGCGATCGTATAGTCCGGCCCCGCCACGAACGGCACCTCGGCAAGGCGGCGGTCCAAGACGTCCAGCAACCGCTTGACCTCCATCGCGTAACGGCTGATGGCGTATCCAATCTTTTCCGGCGCATAGGCATAGAAATGCCCGAAACCGCCGCCCAGGAACGGTGCAGACCCCATCTGCCACATCAGCCAGTTCATCGTCTCGGTCCGCACGGGCCCGTGTGGCGCCAGAAACGCCCCGAACTTTTCCGCCAGATGCACCATGATCGAGCCGGATTCGAACACCCGGATCGGTTCCGGGCCGGAATAATCCCACAGCGCCGGGATCTTGGAATTCGGGTTCACCTGGGCAAAGCCCGACCCGAACTGGTCGCCCTTGCCGATGTCGATATACCAGGCGTCATACTCCGCGCCGGCATGTCCCGCCTCCAGCAGCTCCTCGAACAGGATCGTGACCTTCTGCCCGTTCGGGGTGGCCAGCGAGTAAAGCTGGAACGGATGCGCCCCGCGCGGCAGCGGCGCGTCATGGGTCGGCCCGGCGATGGGGCGATTGGTGGTAAAGCCGTTGGCAGCGCTTTGATCCCAAGTCCAAACCTTGGGCGGAACATAGTTGGTCATGGCAGTCACTTCAGTTGGGAAGACGTCGACCGTTAGCTAGGGCCCCGCCCCCCCCCTTCACAAGGCGCAGCTCTGTTCAAACGGAGCGGGTTATGCCGCCATCCACGCGCAAGTTCTGGCCCGTGATATACCCCGCCCCGTCCGAGGCAAGAAAGCTGATCGTCGCGGCAATCTCCTCCATCTTGCCATAGCGGCCCATCGGCACGGACTGGCGGCGTTCCTCGGTCCCCGGCAGGCTGTCGATGAAGCCGGGCAAAACGTTGTTCATCCGGACGTTCTGCGCGGCATAAGTGTCGGCGAAAACCTTGGTGAAACTCGCCAGCCCCGCCCGGAACACCGCCGAGGTCGGAAACATCGCCGAAGGTTCAAACGCCCAGGCGGTGGAGATGTTCACGATCGCCCCGCCCCCCGCCTTGGCCATGATCGGGGTCACGAGCCGCACCGGGCGGATCACACACATCAGGTAAATCTCCATCCCCTTGTGCCAGTCCTCGTCGGTGATATCGAGGATCGGCGCGCGCGGCCCGTGCCCGGCCGAGTTCACCAGCACGTCGATCCGGCCGAACTTTGCCATCGCCGCATCGACGAGGCGCTGAATGTCGTCGTTCGACTGGTTCGACCCGGTGACGCCGACGCCGCCAAGGTCCTTGGCAAGCGCCTCGCCCTTGCCCGACGACGACAGGATCGCCACCGCAAACCCATCCGCCGCCAGCCGCTTGGCCGCCGCAGCCCCCATGCCCGAGCCGCCTGCCGTGATCAGCGCCACCTTTTGCATTTTACCCTCCTGGAATTTCGCGCAAAGATGGCAGAGGGCGGTGCCCGGGGCAATCCCGGGGCGCTGCCCCGGACCCCGGGAATATTTGGGGCTTCGGTGAGGGACGAGATGAAAGTTGGGGCGCGAAATCTGATCACCGATGTGCCGGGTCTGCTGGTGGGCCAAGCGCATGACGAGGCGCTGCGGTCCGGCGTGACCCTGCTGCTGGGCGAAGTGCCGTTTGTCGGGGCGGTGTCGGTGATGGGCGGCGCGCCGGGCACGCGGGAGACGGATCTTCTGGCCCCGGACCGGTTGGTGCAGGCGGTGGACGCCTTCGTGTTGTCGGGGGGATCGGCGTTCGGGCTGGATGCTTGCTCGGGCACAGCAGACGCCTTGCGTGCGATGGGGCGCGGGTTTGCGGTCGGGGATCAGCGCGTGCCCATCGTGCCGGGGGCGATCCTGTTCGATCTGCTGAACGGCGGCGACAAGGCCTGGACGCGCAATCCCTATGCCGATCTGGGCCTGCGCGCGCTGGCCGCAGCGGGCCGGGACTTTGCACTTGGCACCGCCGGCGCGGGGTTCGGCGCCATGACCGGGCACTGGAAGGGCGGGCTTGGCTCGGCCTCGGCCGTGCTGGACAGCGGGATCACCGTGGGGGCCTTGGTGGCGGTGAACGCGCTGGGTTCCGTGACGGTGGGCGACGGGGCGCAGTTCTGGGCCGCGCCGTGGGAGATGGCGGCGGAATTCGGCGGGCTGGGGATGGCGCGGGTTCAACCTTCGAAGGCTGATCCCGAGCCGCGCAAGCGGCTGGGCGAGGCGACCACCATTGCCATCGTGGCGACCGATGCGCGGCTGACCAAGGCCGAGGCGCACCGGATGGCGGTTGCAGCGCATGACGGCATGGCGCGGGCCATCGTGCCCTCGCATACGCTGCTGGACGGGGATCTGGTGTTTGCGGCGGCGACCGGGCAACGCGAGATGGCCGAGCCGCTGCGCGATCTGTTCCAGATCGGCCATGCCGCAGCGAGTTGCCTTGCGCGGGCGATTGCGCGGGGGGTTTACGAGGCGCAGGCGATGGAGGGGGATTTGCAAAGGGCGTGGAGCCGTAGGATGGGTGATTCATCCATCATTGTCCCGCCGCGTCACGATGGGTGAATGACCCATCCTACCAGTGCTTCTTCGTCCTCGTCCTTGGCCGCGACCCATTCCGCGCCATCCGCGCCGATTTCCTTCTTCCAGAACGGCGCGCGGGATTTCAGGTAGTCCATCAGGAACTCTGCCGCCTGGAACGCCGCCACCCGGTGCGGGGACGCCGTGCAGACCATCATGATCGGCGCGCCCACGTCCAGCCGGCCAAAGCGGTGGATCACCAGCGCATCGCTCAGCGCCCAGCGCGCTAGCGCCTCCCCGAGGATCGCGCGAATGGCAGCTTCGGTCATGCCGGGGTAATGCTCGATCTCCATCGCCTGCAACCTGCCCGAGACATCGCGGACAATCCCGGTGAAGCTGACCACCGCCCCGGCGCCCGGGACGGCGGCGGAAAAGGCGTTCAGCTCTGCTCCGGCGTCAAAGGCTTCGGATTGAACGCGCAGCCGCATCTCAGCCCCCGGTCATCGGCGGGAAGAACGCAACCTCGCGCACCCCCGCCAAAGGCGCATCAAACGAGGTCAACTTCTGATCCAGCGCCACACGCAGCCCCTTCAGATCGGCAAAGGCGGCGGCATAGCGCGGCTCGCGCGCGGACAGTTCGGCGATCAGATCGGCAACCGTCAAGGCCGAGGTTTCGACCTTTTCCCGCGGCAGGCCGATCCTTTCGCGCACCCAGGCGAAATACAAAACCTCCACAGCCCTAATCCTTCAAAAAGGGCAGCGACTTGCGGAAATAATCCCACCCCGTGACCGCGGTCAGCACGGCGGCAAACCAGATCAGGAACAGCCCGGCCCAGGTGGCATAGGACGAACAGCCCCGCATCCCGCAACTGCGGATCGGATCGGCCAGGCCTTGCGCCACCAGCGAGGCATATTCCTCGACCGTCTTGCCCTGCCGCGCGATGCCCTCAAGATGCTCCAGCCCGGTGCCCAGAAACAGCACCGCGATCGCCACCATCTGCGCGCTGGTTTTCCATTTCGCCAGCTTGGTGACCTTCAGCAGCCCGGCCTTGGAGCCCAGATATTCGCGCAACCCCCCCACGAAAATCTCGCGGAACAGGATCACCGTGGCGGGCAGGATCAGCCAGGGGTTCATCCCGGAATAACCGGTCAGGATCAGCAGCGCGATCACCACCATCGCCTTGTCGGCAATCGGGTCCAGCATGGTGCCGAACTTCGATTCCTGCTTCCACAGCCGCGCCAGATAGCCGTCGAAGTAATCGGTGATCGCGGCCGAGACAAACAGCGTCAGCGCGAACCAATCTGCGATGGGCCGATGGAAATACAGGAACATCACCGGCACGCCCGGGGCGGCCAGCAGGCGCATCGTGGTCAGCACGTTGGGGATCGTCCACTTCATCCGGCAGAGATAGCCGAACGCGAGGTCCGGGAAAAGAGGGGCGATTGCGGCGGCGCGGCGCTGACGGGGCGGAAGATGGCGCAGCCTTGCCACAAGTCCGGGTATTTTCTCACTTCAGTGACGCATCATATTACGCTGACCTCGACCTTGGTAGAATGAAGGCTACCAAAATCAAAACAAGAGGCGAGCATCCAAAATGGCAAGAAAAGTGCAATATGTGGTGATCTCGGTTGCGACCGTCCTGCTGGCGGGGGCCTCGCAGGCCCAAGAGGTCAATCTTGTCGGTGGCCGGATCAACTTGGCCTATTCGGAGTTCACCTCTGACACCAGCTTTGCCAAGGCCACTCTGGATGGCTCGATGGAACTGGGGTTCGGCCAGAACATCGGTTTGCAGATGGATCTCGGGCTGAACGCGTTCAACGCTTCGAACGAGCAAGGCACCAATGTCGGCCTGCATGGGCTATATCACGTGGACCCGACCACTTCGCTGGGCGCGTTCTATTCGGTCGACACCGTCGAGGGGACCAACACCAGCCTGTATGGTGTCGAGGCGGGCCATTCGTTCGGCGACGGCGGCGTTGATGGGTATCTTGGCCAGTCGAGCGGCGACGGATCGACGGCCACCATATTCGGCTTGAACGGAACGGTTCGCTTCAGTGACTTTGGCATCGGCGCGTCGCTGGACTATACCTCTGTTGAAAATGTCAGCCTGACCCGGATCGGGATTCAAGGGTCCTACCGGATCGGCGACATGTCCAAGATCTACGTGGAAGTCGGTCAGTTGCACGGCGACATCGATGGTTTCGGCTCGGATTCCGAGAGCTATGTAAAACTCGGAGCAACCTTCAATCTCGGTCCCAAGCATGGCACCACCTTCGGCAGCCGCAGCTTGTTCAACTTGATCCCCGGCCTGTGATCGGCGGAAACAGGACAACCCTGATCGACGCGCCCTAGATTTGACGGCAGCCAGCGCCGGGGCCGTGAACTCTCCTGTAGGCTTCACGGCCTTGGCAAAGGTCGTTCTCGCCTTCAAATTCTTCGCCTGCCCACGCCACTTGCGGCGGATGTTTCAGAACTTCGACGGCACATAAAGTTCCGGCGGCAGAACCGCGCGTTCATAGTCGGGGTTGAAGACGCGTTCGGGCAGGCTGATGTCCTCGTGGTCCACCGGCTGATAGGGCATCAGGCTCAGCAAATGCGCGATGCAGTTCAGCCGCGCGCGCTTTTTGTCATTGCCTTCAACGATATACCACGGCGCTTCGGGAATGTTGGTGCGGGCGAACATCTCTTCCTTGGCCTTGGTGTACTGCTCCCACCGCACGCGGCTTTGCAGGTCCATCGGCGACAGCTTCCACTGTTTGAACGGGTCATGGATGCGCATCAGAAATCGCATCTGCTGTTCTTCATCGGTGATCGAGAACCAGTATTTCACCACGATGATGCCCGACCGCACCAGCATGCGTTCAAATTCCGGCACCGAGCGGAAGAATTCCTCGACCTGATCCTCCGACGCAAAGCCCATCACCCGCTCCACCCCGGCGCGGTTGTACCAACTGCGGTCGAACAGCACCATCTCGCCAGCGACGGGCAGGTGCGGGACATAGCGCTGGAAGTACCACTGGGTCTTTTCCCGGTCCGATGGCGCCGGCAGCGCCACGGTGCGGGCAATGCGCGGGTTCAGCCGCTGGGTGATGCGCTTGATCACACCGCCCTTGCCGGCACTGTCGCGCCCTTCGAACAGCACGAGCACCTTCTGGCCGGTGTTCTGCACCCAGTCCTGCAACTTGATCAGTTCCGCTTGCAAATGGATCAACCCGGACAGATAGCTGCGACTGTCCATCGCGTCCGGATGCCGGGCGCGGTAGATGCGCGCGATCTCGCGGGATAGCGTGGCATCTTCCAGCTCCAGCTCGAAATCCTCGTCCAGAACCTCGGCGAGCTCTTCGGCCAGCCAGTCCGTCGTCAGGGTGGGTTCCGTCTCGGTCATGCGCGCCTCCACAATGCCTCCTGCAAGCCATAGTCCCGTGACAATTTCACGACAGGCGGGGCGACGGGCATTCGGGGGGAAGTGTTAACCAACCCCGGATAGTCTTCACCCGAGTTCAACCCGCCAGGATGATGTGCATGGCCTTTCTTACACCCTTTCTTCGCGGCGCCGTTGGCGCCGTTGCTCTTGCAGCAGGCCTTGCCGCCTCTGCCCAGGCCGGCGATCTGCCGCCGCCCTATGTCAGCCGCGCGCTGGACGCCGTGCTGATCCCTGTCACGGCCGGGGTGAAGACCGCCTTCGCCCTCGCCGCCGATGAAACCGGCGTGCTGGTGCTGGCCGTGCAACCCGGCGGCGTGGCGGACACCGCCGGTGTCGTGCCGGGCGACATCATCAACCTAGTGCACGGCAAGCAGGTGCTGGAACCGGTGACGCTGGACGAGATCGTGTATTTCTTCCTGCAAAAGGGCGACAGCGACTATGCGCTGGCCGGGGGCGGCAAGACCTATGCCGCCACGATCACCACCGAAAGCTGGTCTGAGGTGATCGACGTGACCACGGTGTCCAGCTGGTCCAGCACCACCTCGGAAAGTTTCTCTTATGAGGAATACACGTCGGAATACTCGTCCGAGATCAGCGAGAGTTACGCCTCTTCCGAACAGGTGATCGAAGCCGAAGCGAGCTCAGAGGAATTCGCCGCCGATGAAGGTGGCGACGGCGACGGGACCGATCCCAATATCGACAGCGACGCCGATGGCCTTCCCGACATTTCGGATGCCGACGCCAAAGGCGACGGCACGGCGGATGCCGCTGACAGCGCCGCAGATGATGCCGGTTCGAATGGCGGCGATTCGGGTGGCGATTCCGGCGGTAGCGATTCTGGCGGTGGCGACTCGGGCGGTGACGCGGAAGGCGGCTGACCCTCGGCGCAGGCCATAAGCCTGGCCCGCGCAATCTGCGCGGGCTTCCGCCCTCGGATCGGTCC
>JANLQT010000775.1:0-13265 GCA_031368035.1 Rhodobacterales bacterium
GTTTGGTGTCCAAGCGCTTCGGCATGCGCTGTTGGAGCAGTTTCTTAAAGGGATATGAAGGGACCGTCCAAACCCTTTCGCGGTGCTCCGTGAGCGTTCGAGCGACGACTTCAGCAACTATCCCTGAAACATCAGCCAGCGACGTGAAACATTTGCCAAAGCCCATCGCGTAAGTTCGACCACCTTTCGCTGATCGACTGCATTGCAACACATGCGACCAGCGACACGTTCGGCCCATGGCGGACATTCAAAACTCTTGCACTGAAAGGCCGCGTCTTGCTCCTGTTTAGCCATCCGCGACCTTCATGAAGAGCGCCATCTCCTCGTCCTTGATGGGAACCACGTGTTCCGGAGCGGGATAGGCACCTGAGGCCACGTCGGCCCTGAACTCCTGGAACGCAGCGATCCTTTCTGCTTGGATCCGCTCCAGTTCGGGGCCGAGGTTGCGGTAGACTTTGCCATGGCGCGGCTTGTGATTCTTGCCGTAGCCACAGACGTCCTCGGTGAACAGATACTGGGCGTCGGCGTGTTTCCCGGCCCCCATGCCCAGCATGATCAGGGAGGAGTTCTCGGACAGGTATTGCGCCACGCGGTCAGGCACGACTTCAAGTTCAGCGGCAAAGACTCCGATTTCTTCCAGCTTTTTGGTGTGCCGCCAAAGCGCCAGCGCCTCGTCCGCTGTCTTTCCGACGGCGCGCCAGCCGGTCCAGCTGATATACGAGGGGATAAGGCCGATATGGCCCACCACCGGGATCTGGTTGTCGGCCAGGGTCTTCTGGATGTCGTAGGAGGCGGCGCAGTAATAGGCATCACCGCCGATCGCGGCATAGTGGAACGCGGCGCGCAGGTAATCCTCGGCCGTGGCCAGAGGACGGCCGTTGAAGCTGCCCCAGCCGCCATAGGGCAAACCGACCTGCACGAAGCAGTCCCCCGCCGCCTCGCGCATGGCGGTGTCAAAGAACCGGCCCTCGATCGACAGCATGTGGATGCCGGCCGCCGCCGCTGCTGCTGCCTCGTCCTGGGTGGTGACGTAAAGCATCGTGATCTTCTCGCCCCGCGCCTTCATCTTGCGGATGTCGGCGACGTGCGGTCGGTTGTGATACATGCCCATGGTTTGTCCTAGACTGTGAAGGCGGTGCGGAATGAGGTCAGAGCGGCTTCTTCGCTGCCCTTGGCAAAGCTCTCGAGGCCCACGGCACCAGTATAGCCCATGACATTAAGGGCCTTTGCGACGCCAGGGAAGTTGATCTCGCCCGTGCCGGGTTCGAAGCGTCCGGGGTTGTCGGCGACCTGCACCTCGCCGATCCAGGACAGGCAGGCCTCGCACCAGCGGATCAGGTCGCCCTCGCCGATCTGGGTGTGGTAGAGGTCGAGATTGATCTTCAATTGCGGACGGTTCACCGCCGAGACGAGCGCCAGCACGGCAGAGGTCGCGCCGAAGGGGCAGCCCGGATGGTCGATGGGGTTGAGGTTTTCCAGAGCGAAGACCTGGCCTGTCTCTTCGGCCAGATCGCAGATCCGGTGCAACGTGTCACGGGCGCGTTGTTCCATGCCGGGGGCGAAGGCGCCGATGCGCGGGATCGGAATACCCATGTCGCCGAGGCCGGTGCCATGCAGGTTCAGCCGGTGCACGCCAAGCCTTTTGCCCACCTTTGCTGTCTCGCGGGCGGAGGCGAGCAGCATCGCGCAGCCGTCCGCATCGGTCAGGCGGCCTTCGAGATAGCCGTTCATGATGGTGAAGGTGGCGCCGGTCGCCTCCAGCGCCGTCAGATCCCAGGCCGGCCAGTTCCAAAGGCCGACTCCAAAGCCCATTTCCTTAAGGCGGGAGGCGCGCCAGGCGATGGGACGGTCACGCCACAGCATTTCGGCGCAGGCGGCAAGCTGGAAGGCCATGTCAGATCTCGATCAGGACACGGCCGGCTTCGACCTTGGTGGGATAGCGGCGCAGATTTTCGCAGGCGGGCGGGGTTTCGACCTCTCCGGTCGCGAAGTTGAAGATCGAGGAGTGCTTGGGGCACTCGACGGTGTTTTCCATCACCAGGCCATCGGCCAGATGGACCTCTTCATGTGTGCACAGGCCATCGGTGCAGAAATAGCCGTCCTCGTGGTTGCGATAGATCGCATAGGTCTTGCCGGCATGGTCAAAGCGGCGGGCCTCTTCGGGCGGCAGGTCGGCGGGGATGGCATCGATCCAGGGCATGGCGTCTCAGATGGCTTGGGGTTGATAGTCGGCGGGGGCGGCTGGCATGACGCCCTTCAAGAGCGCCACGGATTTTTCGAGGCCTTCGAGGGCGTTGAGCAGAACATCCTCGTGTTCGATGGACAGCCAGCCGTCATAGCCGGCCATTTTCAGGCGATAGCAGAACTGCCGCCACCAGGTCTCGCCATGGCCGAAACCGAGGGTGATGTAGGACCAGGACCGGGCGGGGATGTCCATCAGGCTGCCGTTTTCCAGGAGACTGGTGGTGGCTTGCACGGGTGCGTTCAGGAAGGTGTCCTTGGCGTGGACGTGATACAGCGCCGCGCCAAGCGCCTCGGCGGCGACGAGGGGGTCGGCGCCCATCCAGAACAGGTGGCTGGGGTCGAGGTTGGCGCCGATGACGGGGCCAATGGCGGCGCGGAGTTTCAGAAGGGACGGAACGTTGTAGACGCATTGGTTGCCGTGCAGTTCCAGCGCAATGCGCTCCACGCCGCTGGCTTTGGCGAGGGCGGTGATGTCGGACCAGAACGGCAGGAGTTTTTCCTGCCATTGATAGCGCAGGATGGCTTGGGTTTCGGGCGGCCAGGACGAGACGACCCAGTTGGGCGTGGTGTCGGTGGCGCTGCCCGCAGGCAGGCCGGACATGGTGCAGACCGTGGTGATACCCATTTCGCCGGCCATGCGGATCGTGTCGCGCAGGCCCTGTGCTTGCGCGGGGTCGGTCGGGTGCAGCGGGTTGCCGTTGGCGTTGAGGCTGATCACGTCAAGGCCACGCTCCGAGAAGGCCTTCAGGAAAGCCTTTTGTTTGACAGGGTTGCCCACCATGGCTTTCATGTCGAAATGCGGGGCGGTGGACCAGCCGCAGGTGTTCACCTCGACCCCGGACACGCCAAGGCGGGCGGCGTGGTCGAGCATGGTTTCAAAGGGCAGGCCGCCCAGGCTGTCAGAGACGAACCCCAGTTTCATGCGTAGAACTCCGGCTTGGTGATCATTTCGACGGGCAGTTTGCGCCCCTCGGCCAGCGCGCGGGCACCGGTTTCTGCCACGAGAGAGGCGGCGTAACCGTCCCAGGCGGAGGCGGCGATCTCGGGATAAGTGCCCGTCTGCACAAAGCGCAGGAAGGCGCGGTTCTGGCGGCGGTAGGCTTCGGCATAGCGGCCGCGCCAGTCGGTTTCATAGGCGGCGCTGGTGGTCAGGGCAGCGTCGATGCGGGTATAGGCGACGTGGTTCATCGTGATGGAGGCCGCCTCGCCCACCAGTTCGGCGCGCACGTCATAGCCGTAGGCGGCGTTGTTGTTGATCTCGATGGTCACCACCTGGCCGTCTGTGGTTTCCAGCACCATGACCACCGGGGCGACCAGCGCGTCGGAGCGTTTGGGCTGCCAGGCGGCGATGGTGGCGTATTCGCATCCCAGCACATGGCGCACCACGTCGAATTCATGCGGGGCGGAGTTGGTGATCGCCATGGCGCCGGTGAAATCGGCGGCGGGGGTCGAAACGTTGCGGTGGAAGTTGTGCATCATCAGCGCGCGGCCAAGGCGGCCCGAGGTCAGGGCTGCGCGCATTTCGACATAGGCCTGATCGTAGCGGCGCATGAACCCCAGTTGCACGAAGCGCGCGCCAGCGGATTTTTCGGCCTGCATGACGGTCAGGCACTCGGCGGGGGACTGGGACAGGGGCTTTTCGCACAACACCCGCTTGCCGGCACGGATGCAGGCCAGCGACAGCGGCGTGTGGGTGAAATCGGGGCTGGCGATGATGACGGCATCGACATCGGCGCGGGCGATCACCGCCTCGGGGTCGCTGGCCACATCCTGCGCGCCCAGCTCATTGGCGACGTGGCGGGCGCGGGCTTCGTCCCGGTCGCAGATCACCTGAAGCTGCGCGCCGGGCAAATCCTCGGCCACGATCCGGGCGTGATCCGCCCCCATCAGCCCCGCACCGATCACCGCTAGTCGCACTGTCATGTTCGTCCTGCCTGTTCGTCTGGATTGAAGCACCCGTTACCGGGATTAGGATGGTCCGGGCCGATGGGAGCCGACCCGGACCGCCCGTTTGTCCTTGTCTGGGTGGAGGCCGGTCAAGGACGGAACGGGACTTTGGCGTCAGGCGGGCTGCGGCGCGTGGCCGTCATGGCTGGCCATATAGCCTTCGATCGAGGATTCCAGCGTGGCCATCGTCTCCCCGCCCGCCATCAGGTCGGTGATCTCTTCGCGCGTGCGTTGGCCCTTGCGGAAATCGGCGGCGATGGCGCCGCGGATCAGCACGGCGAAATGGTCGCCCACCGCCATGGCGTGCATGACTTGATGGGTGATGAACACCACGGCCAGCCCGCGCCGCTTCGCCTCGTTCACGATGCGCAGCACATGGGCGGCCTGTTTGACGCCCAAGGCCGCCGTGGGTTCATCGAGGATCAGCACCCGCGCGCCGAAATGAACGGCGCGGGCGATGGCGAGCGACTGCCGCTCGCCCCCCGACAGGCTGCCGACGAGGCGCTCGCCATCGTCGATGCGGGTGATGCCGAAATCCTGAACGGCTTTGACGGCGACCTCGTTGGCCTTTTTGCGGTCGAAAATCTTGAACGGGCCCCAGCCCTTGGTGGGTTCCACGCCCACGAAAAAGCTGCGGCCGATTGACATCAGGGGGAAGGTGCCGCCGAACTGGTGGACGGTGGCGATGCCCCGGTTGGACGCATCGCGCGGGCCGTCAAAGCGGATCTCGGTGCCGTCCATCAGTATCTTGCCGCGCGTCGGCTGATAGACGCCGGCGAGCGTCTTGATCAGCGTGGATTTGCCGGCGCCGTTGTCGCCCAGAAGGCACAAGACCTCGCCGGCCTGAACTTTCAGCGAAATGTCGTGCAGCACGTCGATCGGGCCGAAGCTTTTGTCGATGCCTTGCAGTTCCAGAACGGCAGGTGTGGCGGACATAGTGTGCTCCTCAGACCTTGGCCTTGCGGGGGCCGTGGGACAGCGCGCGTTTGCGGAAATATTCGTTCAGGGCGACCGCGATCAGCAACATCGCGCCGATGATCAGGTTGGACCAGTTGCGGTCGATCTGCGTGAAGTAAATGCCTTGGGCGACGATGGCGAAGGTGATGGTGCCCATGAAGATGCCCGCGACCGACCCGAAGCCGCCGGTCAGCAGCACGCCGCCCACCACCACGCAGCAGATCGCGTTGAAGATATAGCCCATCCCGCCGGAGACCTGCGCCGAGTTGAACTGGATCGCCTGGCACATGCCGACAAAGCTGGCCGCGGTGGCCGACAGGATGAACAGCGTGATGGTCAGCCGCGCGGTGGGGATGCCGGCGTTGCGGGCCGAGACCTTGTCGCCGCCCAATGCGAAGATCCAGTTGCCGTAGCGGGTCTGGTGCAGCACGAAGCCGAACACCAGCACGAGCCCAATCCACCAGAAAATGATAACCTGATGGCTGCCGCCGATCAACTGGCCGAAGGCGAATTTGGCCCAAGGCGGCGCGCCCAGCGGCACGCTTGCGCCGCCGGTCAGCAGGATCGCGGCGGACAGGACGATGCCTTGCATGCCGACCAACGTGCCTAGCGTGACGATCAGCGAGGGGACAGTGGTGCGGACGGTCAAGAGGCCGTTGACCAGCCCGACCAGCACGCCCAAAGCCAAGGCGCCCGAAATGCCGACCCAGATCGGCAGGCCGAAATAGCCTGACAGGATCGCCGTGGTGATCGATCCGGCGGGGATCATCGCACCGATGGAAATGTCCATCTCTCCCGCGATCATCAACAGGCCGACGGGCAGCGCCACGATGCCAAGGTTGGCGGCGAAATTGACCCAGCTTGCCGCCTTGGCAAGGGTGACCAGATCGACCCCGCCGAAGGCGACATAGAAGGCCAGAACTCCGATCAGGCTGAGCGCCGAAGCGGCGGCGGGGCGGCGTGCGAGGGTTGTGATCAGGCTCATCTTCCCGCCCTCATGCCTTCTTGGCTGCATAGCGCAGCGCCAGGGCGCGGAAGCTGTCGTTGGACAGGACCGCGATCAACAAAAGCGCCCCGATGATGATCGAGCCGAAGTTGGGATCGAGGGTGGAAAAGAAGATGCCCTGATTGACGATGGCAAAGGTGATGGTGCCGAGGACGATGCCGATGACCGAGCCTGCGCCGCCGGTCAGGCTGACGCCGCCGATCACCACGCACATGATGGAATTGAAGATGAAGGAACTGCCCGCCGCCACCTGGGCGCTGCCGAAGGTGATGACCTGCGTGACCCCGACGAAAGCGGCGGCAAAGCCCGACAGCATGTAAAGCTGGATCGTCACCGCCCGCGTGGGGATGCCGGCATTGCGCGCGCTGTCGCGGTCGCCGCCAAGGGCAAAGACCCAGTTGCCCCAGGGTCTGTGGTGCAGGAGGACATAGGTCAGGACGACGAAGCCCACCCACCAGAAAATGCCGACCTGGAACATCCCGCCGATAGCCGCGCCGAACAGCGCCTTGGTCAGCGGGTCGGGCACGATGAAGACGCCGGTGGACCCTGCGATCAGGATGGTGAAGCCCAAAGTCAGGCCCATCACTCCGAACATCGTGCCGATGGTGATGATCAGCGAAGGGATGGTGGTGCGGGTGACCAGAACGCCGTTCACGAAGCCCACCGCCAGACCGACAACCAGCCCGCCCGCGATGCCCAGATACAGCGGCAATTCGAAGTGGCCCGAGATCATCGCCACGGTCAGGCTGGAGGCGGGCAGGACCGATCCGACCGAGATGTCCAGATATCCGGCGATCATCAGCAGGCCGACGGGCAAGGCGATGGTGCCGACCTCGGCCGCCATGTTCAGCCAACTGGACCAGCCCGGCGCACCAAGAAAATTCTGCCCGCCCAGAAATGCGAAGAAGGTGTAAACGACGATCATGCCCAGGAAGGACCCGGCCTCTGGCCTGCGGGCTATGCGACCAAAGCCGCCGCCCTTGCGTGTCGTGACTGGTGTCATGAGCGTTCCCCCCCGAGAAACGGCATCTCTGCCGCTGAATGCCTGATGGGTCGGGCCGTCCGGGAGTGCCGGGCGGCCCTTTGTCCGTCCGGCCCGCTTAGCGGGTGCCCGACTTCGCGCCGGCCAAGGTGGATTTGATGTTCACCGCATCGACCACGCCCGGGCCGGTCAGGATTTCCCGGGTCGGGATCGACAGGCCATAGTTGACATAGCCGTTCAGGATCGACACCGCGTAAAAGCCCTGCTGATAGCCCTGCTGGTCGATGGCGCAAGCCTGCGTGCCAGCGTCGATCTGCGCCAAGATGGCCTGGTCGAAGTTCACGCCGCAGACCTTGACCTTGTCGGTCATGCCAGCCTGGGCGATGCCCTGCACCGCGCCGACGGCGTCCAGATTGGCGGTGGTGAAGACCGAATCCACATCCGGATGTTGCAGCAGATAGGCCTTGATGGCCTGGGCCACGGCGGTCACGTTGCCTTCGGCGGTCGCGGGCAGCGGCAGCACGTCAGCCTTGCCGCCGGCAGCGGTGATACCGTCGCCGAAGCCTTTGCAATAGGCCTCGATATTGGCGGCGCCGGGCAGGGAGTTGATGCAGACGCCGCTTTTGCCGCCGGCCTTGCCGAGGTAATCACCGCCTGCCACACCGGCCTTGTAGTCCACCGCGCCGACGTAGTTCATCGCGCCGAGGCGGTCTGCCGCCTCGATGCCGCCGGCGTTGTAGATCACCAGCGGGATATGCGCGGCGACAACGGCCTGAAAGGCCGGGTCCATCGCCTCGGGCACCCAGTCGGGGCCGACGATGGCGGTGGCGCCCTGGTCGATGGCCTGGCGGATCAGTTCCGCCGCGTCCACGCCCAGGTTGTCGTAGTTCTGCGGCGCCAGCCAGGTGACCGTGCCGCCTTGCGCTGCGACCACAAGCCCGGCGTCCTCGGCGCCCTTTTTCACGATCGACCAGAACGGATCGTCCGCCTTGCCGCCGATGACGAAGATTTTCGCGCCGTCGGCATAAGCCGACGAGGCGCCGACCAGCAGCACGGCTGCCGTTGCAAGCATGGTTCCAAGTTTCATTTCAGTGTCTCCTCCCGTTGAAAATTGCCGCTTTCAAGCAGCCTTTAGGGTCGTGGACTTCCGGTGGGCGCCTCCTCCTGAGGCCCCTGCCGTTTCGTTTCGCAGGTGCGCTCAGGGCGCTGGAGTCCCGGCAGCCTTCTTGGCCGCCAGACGTTCCTTCTTGCGGCGGAAGCGGTCCTTCATCTGCTCGTCGGCGTCTTTCGTGCCGTCGTGCCAGGTGCCGAACCACTTATCGAGCGGGATGAGCCCGTCGCCGCCGTAGTTCACCTCGAAATACTTGTGGTGCAGGTAGTGGGTGTAAGCGTGGCTGTCGGGGGCCAGGTTTTCCCCCATCTCCAGCTTGTCGAACCCGATATGGCCGACAATTGCGCCGTAGGCGGTCGAGGTCAGCTGGAACAGCGCCACGAACGGGGCTGAGGGCAGCAGCAGGTGCCACATCATCTCGGAGAAAAAGAAGAAGCCTTCCACCGGGTGCATCGACATTGACGACCACGGGCTCGGGTTGATCGAGTTGTGGTGGATGCGGTGAATCCAGCGATACAGCGGTTGCTGATGGATCAGCCAGTGGATGCAGAAGAAGTGCACCTCGTGGATCGCCGGGGCCAACAGGATCAACACACCCAGCCAAAGCCAGTGGTCCTGCAGCCCGACCCAGTGCGAATAGCCATTGGCAAAGCACCACAGGGTGAACATCTCGACCAGCGTCCAGATCGGGATCGACACAAGAAACGTGCGCAGGAAGTTGTCGATGTTCTGGCTCTTGAACCAGAACACGTCAGACGGCTGGTCCGAAGGAAACTTGTGATTGTATTTGAAGCGCGTGCCCTGGATGCGCCGGACGTAGAAGAAAAATTCCACCGCGCCATACATGAGGAGGACGCCGACCGCATTCGCGGCATAGAGCCTCAGCCCCCAGCCCCAGGCGAAGGATTTCATCGTCTCGAAATCCGGCAGGATCAGGAACCAGTAGGCGAGCGTGATGGCCATAAACAGGGTGTTGTGGGGCCAAACATAACCGATCAACCACCTGCCAAGAATGCTGAATTTTCCGGTCCAGAAGGGGGCAATCTCCAAGGGCGCACTGGGAGCCCAGTTGCCGCGCTTGTCACGTGTGCCAAATTGTAGATCGTCCACGGTTCCCCCTTCCGCAGAGTCGGTGGCCCCGCTGCGTGGAATTTTCATACCATTGACAAATTGCCCCGCATAATTGTTTCATCATGACTGCAGTATTTCACGTCTTTCCAATCATTTTCTGCAGTGCAGAAATGAGAGAAACTTTCAATGGAGTCTTCCCTTGGCGCACCGGGCAACCATCCAGGATCTCGCGGAACAGGCTGGCGTCAGCGTCTCGACCATCGACCGCATCCTGAACGGGCGTGCTAAGGTCCGCCCCGTCACGGCGGCCAAGGTGTTGGCCGTGGCCGAGGAATTGCAATTCTACGCCCTTCTCACCTTGAAGGAGCGGCTGAAGATCGAGGGCCCCAAGCCTCGCCTTGGCTTTCTGCTGCAGCAGTCCAACCGAAACCTCTATCGCATGATTGCCGAAGTCCTGCGCCAGTCGGCGGCGGAGAGCCCGGAACCCGTCGATGTCCTGATCGAGCACATGGACGAACTGTCGCCCGAGGCGGTTTCGGCCAACCTCCTGCGCTTGGGTGAGCAAGTTCAGGCGATAGCGATCGTCTCGGCCGAACACCCCCGCGTCACTCATGCCATCGAATCACTTTCTACGCGGGGCATCGCGACCTACGGCTTGATCTCGGAACTGACGGCTGCTTGCGGCGTAGGCTACATCGGTCTGGATAATTGGCGGGTCGGGCGAACAGCAGCCTGGGGCATGGTCGGACTTTGCCGCCGTCCCGGCCGGGTCGGCATTCTGGTCGGCAACCACCGCTACCGCTGCCAAGAACTCAACGAATCCGGATTCCGGTCCTACTGCCGGGAGCATGGCGCGAATTTCACCCTGCTGGAACCCCTTCAGACCTTTGAAGACAGGTCGATCGCGCGCGACCTGACCGAGCAACTCTTGCGAAGCGAGCCGGAACTCGCCGGCCTCTATGTCGCGGGAGGCGGCATGTCAGGCGTGCTGGAAGCCCTTCGCACCTCGGGCCGGGGTTCATCCATCATAACCATCGGGAATGATCTGACCGAGCATACGCGCATGGGGTTGATCGACAACGACCTGTCGATGGTCCTGTCTCATCCCATCCAGCGCCTCGCGAATGAAGCTATCAGTCAGATGCTGCGCGACCTGCGAACGGGAACAGGACCTGCAAAGCGGCTGATCGGCTTCGACATTTTCACCCCCGAGAACGTCTGACGCCGCGTCGCCTACTCATGGTCAGTTGACGGCGCTGGGCCAACTCAGGTCGCCGGTCCGCGCCGATCGTGGTCCGCGCGGGCAGCCTCGATTGACGTGCGATGGACATTCACCCAATCGGAAAGACCGCGGAGCGGCGCGATCAGAGAGACCCCGATCGGGGTCAGGGCATACTCGACCTTGGGCGGAATGGTCGGATAGACCGTCCGCGTCACCAGCCCGTCCCGCTCCAGCCCGCGCAGGGTCAGCGTCAGCATCCGGTGAGAGACGCCGCCGATGGTGCGCTGGATCTGGTTGAACCGCATCGGGCCATGCGACAGCAGGCCCACCACCATGACCGTCCATTTGTCGCCGATCCGGTCGAGAATGCCGCCGAGCGCGCGACAATCGGCATGCGGATCTTCTGTCGCGTCGATCGCGGGAATGTTGCCGTCCATCACTGCTCCTGGGCACGCACAGGAATGTGCGTTCTTGTGGGGAACATGTTGATAACAAATATATCGTCAGGAACAAAAAGTAACCACCTGAAAAGGAAAATCCCATGCAGATCGGAATCAGCGGCGCCTCGGGCCACCTTGGCCAGGCGACCCTGGCAGCCCTCGCCGCCAAGGCGGGCGGCCACCGTATCATCGGTATCAGCCGCACGCCGGACAAGATCACGGCGCCGACAGAGGCCCGCTTTGGCGATTTCGACCAGCCGGAGAGTTTGGCCGCCGCCTACGCCGGCCTTGACCGTCTGTTGATCATACCGACGTCCGACATCCGCCCTGGCGTGCGGGGTCGCAGAACCTGACGGCCATCAATGCCGCCGTGAAGGCCGGCGTCGACCACGTGGTCTTCATGTCTTCGGCAAGAACCCGCGACGTGGACGAGCCTGGAGTCTGGGCCTCCTATTTCGCGGGCGAGCAGCGGTTGATGCAGACGGCGGCGAAATGGAGCATTCTGCGCATGAACTACTACGCTGAAGCTCTGCTGCAGGAAGTCCCCGGCGCCCTCGCCTCGGGTGTGCTGACGGGTCTTGCAGAGAACAGTCTGGCTTTCGTCTCGCGCGCCGACATCGCTGCGGCCGCTGCCGGACTGCTGACTGGATCGGGCCATGACGGTGCCATCTATAACGCCACCGACCCCGCGTCGCTCAGCGGAGCGCGCGGCGCTGATCTCCAAGGCCACCGGCAAACCGGTCGGCTTCATGACCCTTTCGGAAGCGCAGTTGCGCGGCGCGATGGAGCCGATGGGTTATCCGGCGGATGTGGTGAATGTGGTGATATCGATCCAGAAAGGGTTCTCGGCTGGCGGCTTCGACATTGTGACGGGCGATGTGGAAATGCTCTCGGGTCAAGCGCCACGCCCACTCGACGACATCCTGGCGGCCAGCATGCCCGCCTGAAGGGCGGCCTTTGCGGGCACAGATCAACTTTGGCGCTGTCTTTGTCGGCAGCGTCATCTCTCAAGGGACAAGGCATAGAACTCGGGCTCTACACGTTTGGCGATCTGGTGCCTGACCCTGTTACGGGTCTCAAGCCTAGCCCACGCGCCCGCATGAAGCAGATGATCGACATGGCGATGATCGCCTCCGCCTGATCAAGCCGGCGCCGAAGGGCGGCGTTCTCCCGATTGGCCTTCGCCAGTTCGGCCCGCAAAGGGTTCACCGCAGCCTTTTCGGGACCGCGCGCGCGGGGCTGAAGTGCACCCAGAGTGCCCGCCTCGCGCTGACCCCGCCAGTCGCTCAAGGCCGAGGAATACAGACCCTCATGCCGCAGAATGGCCGAAATACCACCCGCTTCAACGGCGCGGTCGGTCTCCGCCAGAATCTGCAGCTTGTATTTTGCCGAGAAATTGCGCCGCTTCGGCACCGCAGTGAATTCGGCCGAAGCAACTTTGGCCGCCGCCACAACACGGGCAGGAGAAGCCGTCGAAGCAGGACTCTCAGGCGCGGCAGGCAAGGGCGTGGGCAGACGTTCGGGCATTACCACCAGATCGTTCTCCTGAGCCCTCGAGCGTAAACTTCAGACAGTCGAATGTCTCACTCTTGTTGGCACGTCAGCGGCACAAGGGCACGGGCTGAGCCGGTTTCCTACACTTGCCGCAAGTGAACTCTCGTTTTCCAGACTAAGACATTAAGTTTACATTGGTTTCCATTTTGGCTGCCCATGGAAAACAAAATGCCGATTTCGAACGCACTCTTGTTTGACAGTAAAACTCCAGAGACCGGCAACCGACGAAAAGCCCGATGACGTCAAAGTCTTTGCTCAGATTTAAGGAATTCATGTTATTGAATATGTTGTTCAAATTAGCTCGATTTTTGCGCACGTTTCCATTAAGTTGTCATAGCGGATCGCTGTGTCACGAAATTCAGATTACGGCAACGTCGGAACTGCTTCATCGGAAGCCCACTGCTTGCGGCTAAAAGCGGCTTGCATATCGTGCCAGACACCACGAGAAAAAGCTAAACCTGATTGCGACGATCTACGTGTTCCATCCCGGATGATCACATAGACCCTCGGCGCTCGGCATTTTTCATGGCAAAGTCGATCCTGAGGGACATTCGAAGCGGGGTGCGGACATGCTGATCCATCTTCACAAACAGGCGACGACGACGCCGAAGGTTCGGGCGGCGATCCAGGCCAGCGCGGAGCCTGCGTCAGCCTTGGCGGAACGGTTCGGGACGACCGAGCAGACCGTCTACAAGTGGAAGCATCGCGACAGTGTGCATGACCGCAGCCAC
>JANLQT010000776.1:0-8771 GCA_031368035.1 Rhodobacterales bacterium
GGAACATCGTGACGATCAGGTTGCCCTGCGCCTCGCCGCCCTTGACGTTATCGGCACCGACATGCGCCAGAATCCCCTCGACCGAGGCCACGCGACGGTCAACGGTCACCACCGGAATCCCGGCCTCGATGGCTTGCTTGATGACCGGGGCCATCGCATCGACTTCGTTCGGGCTGATGATGATGCCCTTGACGCCGCGCGCAATGGCGGCCTCAATGTCGGCGGTCTGCTTGGGCGACGAGACCTGACCGTCGCTTTCGATCGGTGTGCCACCCTGCGCCTCGACGGCCGCCTTCATCGCGTTCATCATGTGAACGAAGAAGGGGAATGTCAGGCCGGGAACCGAGGTCAGGATTTCAACCTTGTCCTACGCCATCGCCGTGCTGTTCAACGCGAGCACCAGACTGCCTGCGGCAGCCAGC
Organism: Rhodobacterales bacterium; assembly: GCA_031368035.1. GTDB lineage: Bacteria > Pseudomonadota > Alphaproteobacteria > Rhodobacterales > Rhodobacteraceae > Stagnihabitans. The sequence goes on from JANLQT010000776.1 coordinate 423, forward strand.
GTTTTGATAAATCTCCGCATGCTTTTCCTCCCAGAAATATGCAACTCCATTCGGCGCAAGTTGTGCTTGGTTGTCAAGCAAAGTCGACTGTCCACGCGATGTTGAAGGAGAGCCGGTGATGCCGACAATGTCGGAGAATTTGACCAAGGAAGGCACTGCAATCCATCCCCGATGTTTGGCACAGGATGAACGGCCGCAACTCATCATCCCGCAAACGCGTGGCCGCAACTGCAAAGAGCGGCTTGCCGCCCAAAGCGAGGACAACAGGGCTTTTGCATGGTAACATTCCAATGTCGGCACGGCCGAAGAAGGGTGGGCTCGGTGGATAGGAGGTATCTCTATGTCTGCCGATCTTTTTCGAGCCATTCGCTCCTCACGCACCCCATGGAACAAGGGTCAAATCGTCGGCCAAAAGCGCCCGCTTCAGCCCAAGCACGTGTGGTAAATCCGGGTCCGCCTTGAGATGGCCGACAATAAGCGTGACCTTGCCCTGTTCAACTTGGCTGTCGACGGCAAACTCCGAGGCTGCGATTTAGTTTGCCTTCGAGTCCGCGATGTTTTCGCGGCGGGGCGCGTGAAGGGGTAATCCCCCCATTTCTAACGTGATGCATTCGACCGGGCAGCCGGTCGGAGGGGCGTAATGTGACGGCCGATTTTGCCTACGAAGCAGAAGCCGACATATACCGCTGCCCGGCTGGCGAGGCACTGACCTATCGCTACACCACCGAAGAAGGAAGATGCCGCCCCGGTCACCCCCTGATCATGCAGGCCGGCCAAGTGTGCTTCCATCATATGATTCTGACGGGCCGTGACCCGGGGCCAGGCGATGACGTTGGGCCATTCCGCTCTGGATGTTAGGGCAAAGCGCGAGCATTCGAAAAGGCGACCGTTACGGCGTTTGTGCGCCGGTCGCGGCGACATAGATCGCGTAAAGCGAAGAGGTGGCAGCGATGAACAGGCGGTTCCGTCTGGGTCCGCCGAAGGTCAGGTTCGCCACAGGTTCCGGCACGAAGATCTTGCCCAACCGGTCGCCATCAGGCGCAAAGCAATGCACGCCGTCTGCGGCGCTGGACCAGATGTTGCCTTCGACATCGACCCGGATGCCATCCGGCAAACCGGCGTCGATGAGGGCGAAGACTTTACCGTTGGCAAGCCTGCCGCCTTCGACATCAAACACCCGTATGTGGCGCGGCGCCGTCGGATCGTGGCTGTAGGCGCTGTCGGCAATGTAAAGCTTACTTTCATCCGGCGAAAAAACCAACCCGTTGGGTTGGGCAAAGTCATCGGCCACCAGCGTGATTTCGCCTGAGGGATCAATGCGGTACACCCCATGCACCTCCTGTACCGGCTCGGCACGGTAGCCTTCGTAATCCGACAGGATGCCGTAGGTCGGATCGGTGAACCACAGCGAGCCGTCAGAGTGCACCACGACGTCGTTGGGAGAGTTCAGCCGCTTGCCCAGATACTGGTCAGCCAGCACGGTGATCGTCCCGTCAATCTCGGTCCGGGTGACGCGCCTTGTGCCATGCTCGCACGACACCAGCCGCCCTTGTGCGTCGCGGGTATGGCCGTTGGCGAAGTTGGACGGGCTGCGGAAGACCGAAACGCCATGCCCCTCCAGCGGGTTGGCAGACCAGCGCAGGATGCGTTGGTTCGGAATGTCGCTCCACAACAGGCAGCCGAGGTCGTTGAACCAGACAGGCCCCTCGGACCAGCGGCAGCCGGTGTAAAGCTGGTCCAGCCGCGAGGACCCGACGATCAGATACAAGAAGCGGTCGTCGTCAATCTGGTACTGTGCGCTCGCCATTTTCCCCTCCGTTAACGCGCGCCGCTTTGGCGGCCGCTTGCCACCAGAATGACGCCGATGATGATCGCTCCGGTCATGATCAGCCGAACCCCGGCGCCGAAGCCGTAGGTGTTCAGCATGGACACGACCAGAAACATGAACAGCGAAGCCCCCCAGATGCCGGGCACATTGCTGTCGCCACCCGCCACCGCCGTGCCGCCGATCACCACGACCGCGATGGAGATCAGCAGGTATTCCGTACCCATGTTCAGCGCCGCCCCACCCGAAAAGCACGACAGCAGCGTGCCGCACAAGGCGGCCATGACGGCGCAGAAGATATAGGTGACAAAGCGCGTGCCATCGACCGGGATGCCGGCCATCCGCGCGGCAGGCAGGCTTTGGCCAATCGCGGCAATCCAGCGGCCATAGACGGTGAGGTGCAGCAGAACCCACGCCAGCACCGACAGCAAAAGGGCAACTAGTGCGACATTCGGGATGCCAAAGGTTGAGGCAATCGAGAAATCCGCAAGGACCTCGGGTGGTTTGATCCGCAGGCCCCGGTTGGTCCAGATCGCGGTGGATTGCACAAGAAAACTCATCGACAGGGTCGCAATGATCGGCGGAATCCGCAGCAGTTTGATCAGGGTGTAGTTGGCGATGCCGACCCCGACCCCGATCAGCAGCGTCACCGCCAGCCCCGGCAGGATCATGCCATCCTGCGTGTCCATCAGTTTCAGCGAGATGGTCCCGGCCAGCGTCATCGTCGCGGGTACTGACAGGTCGATGTTGCCGGGGCCAAGGGTGATGACAAACATCTGCCCGATGCCGACCAGAACCGAAAACGCCGCAAAGGTCAGCGCTGCTTGAGACAGGCCCTGCATGCTGGCCCCCGCCGTCACGGCCACTGTGGCGACCCAGACCGCCAAAGCCGCCAGAAACGACCAGACCCAGGGTTTTGCGAACAGCGCTCTCATGACCGCGCCCCTTTTGGCTGACGCCAGTTGAACGCCAGACGCAGCGCCAGAACCAGGATCAGGATCGCCCCCTGCGCACCGATCTGCCAATCCGGTGAGATGTGGAGAAACGACAGGAACGAGGCCGCGAGTGTCAGGGTCAGCGCACCGATCACCGCTCCTATGGGGGAGACCCTGCCGCCGGTGAACTCGCCGCCGCCAAGGATTACCCCGGCAATCGACAGAAGGGTATAGCGGGTGGCAATGTTGGCATCGGCCGAGGTGGCAAGGCCGACCAGGGCAATCCCCGCCGCAACCGCGAAGGCCGCCGCCAGCGCATAGGCTCCACCCCGCGCCGCGATCACCGACCAGCCGGCCCGCTCGACCGAGCGTTGGTTGCCGCCGACGCCGCGGATCAACACCCCGAAGGATGACCGCACCACCACCAGATGCGCCACCACCGCGATGATCGCCGAGGCCACGATGGCCATCGGCATCAGTGGTGGTTTTGAGGTCATCAGCGCTCTGATCCAGTCAGGCGCTGCCCCACCCGGCGCGGGCAGCATGAGAACGGCAAGACCCGACCAGACGAAACTCATGCCCAGGGTCACCACGATGGACGGCAGATTGCGCAGGTGGATCACCACGCCGATCACGGCATAGACCGCAATCGCCGCGACCAGGATCAGCGCGCCCAAAAGTGGGGTGTCATGCAGATAAGTCGCGGTCACGCAGGCAACGAAACTGACGAAGGTGCCGATCGACAGGTCAAGATCGTTGACCGCCATGATCACCATCTGCGCAATCGTCGCCAGAGCGATTGGCACCGCAAGGTTGAACAGCAGATTCAGGCCCGTGTAACTCATGGCGCGGGGCTGCAGGTAGAATACCCCGCCCAGCAGCAACACCAGGGACAGGACCGGCACCAGAAGCCGCATCGTGTCGGCGGAAAGTTTCATGCGGCGGCACCCTCAAACGAGGCGGCGAGGATGGCCTGTTCAGATATCGCGTCGCCCTCCAGTTCCTCGACAATGGCGCCCTCGCGGAACACATAGACCCGGTCGCAGAGGCTCATCTCCTCCATCTCGGTCGAATACCAGACGAAGGTGCGCCCGGCCTCTGCCTCGGCCCGGATGATGCGGTAGACCTCTTGCTTGGTGCCGACATCAACGCCGCGCATGGGATCGTCCATCAGGACGACCGGAGCACGGGTTGACAGGGCGCGGGCGAACAACACCTTTTGCTGGTTGCCACCAGACAGCGACAGGATGCGGTTTTCCATATCCGGCGTGCGGATGTCGATCCTGGCTTTCCAGTCCGCACCTCGCCGAGTTTCGGTCGCGTCACGCACAAGGCCGCGCGGCGACAGGTCGGGCAGGGCGGCGATGGTCATGTTGCGCAGGATGCTCCACAATTCGAAGATGCCATTCTCGCGGCGGTCACCGGCGACGAAGGCCACCTTCGGGTCGCGGCGGGGCAGCCAGTGCGGGCTGTGATGGTCGAACAGGGCCAACAGCATGTCGGTTTGGCCGTGACCGCCCAGGCCCGCAAGGCCCACAACCTCGCCTTGGCGCGCGGCAAAGGGCAGGCCGCGCGGCAAGGTCAGGTCAAGCGCCACGGGGGTGGATTTGGCGCCGATCTTGCGCGCCTCGGCCTCGCTGGCGACACTGCCCATCGCCTCGACCAGCGAGGCATGGGTGAAAGCGGCTGCCGGACGTTCGGCGATGATGCGGCCGTCCTTCATCACGACGATGCGGTTGGCGGTGGTCAGCACCTCATGCAGGATATGGCTGATCAGGATGACAGCACCACCCGATGCGACAAACCGGCCGACATGAGCCAGCAACTGCGCGGCAAGGCCAGCGTCCAGCGACGAGGTCGGCTCGTCCAGAATGACCAGACGGGGGGCGGTGCCGGCGTCAGAGAAGGCCATGGCAATCTCGACCATCTGGCGTTCGGCAATCGACAAGCTGCCAACCGCCGCCGCCACATCAAGGCCGTGGCCCGGAAACACCTGATCCAGGCTGGCCGCGATGATCGCGCGCGCCTTGGTGCGCCAGCCGAAGCCGCCCAGAGTGCGGTGCATGATCCGGGTGTTTTCAATGATGCTGAGGTTGGGACACAGCGACAGTTCCTGAAACACGCAGCGCACGCCGCGATTTCGGGCGATCCCGATGCCGTATGAGGGCAAGGTCTGTCCGTCTCCGCCGATGGTTCCACGCTGCGGGGTCAAGCCGCCGTTGATGACGCTGACGATGGTGGATTTTCCCGCGCCATTGTGACCGACCAGACCGATGCACTCCTGCTGGAAGATGCTGAGCGAGACGCCGTCCAGCGCCTTCACCTCGCCAAAGCGCATCGCAACATCGGTGATTTCCAACACGGGGTGCTGCGGCGTGGCAATCATCAGGTCTGTCCTAAGAGGAGGCAACCTGCCGGGCGAAGCCGCCCGGCAGGTCTGTGGTCATTCGCAGTTTGGCCAGATCACTTGGCTCCGTCGATCACAGCAATGGCGTCAGCCTGGCTGTATTCGACGTTCGCCACACCACCCACCTGCGTATTGGCAAGGTTGGTTTCCAGATTGTCCTGGTCGATGCGCAGGAAAGGTACGGTCAGGTCCTTGGGCACTTCCTTGCCATCAAGGATCTGCTGGGCCACCCAGAAAGCGAGGGTCGAGACGCCGGGGGCAATCGACACCGACATCGTCGTGTAGGCGTTGGCGTCCTTCTGCTCTTTCCACCACTTCAGCTCATCCTCACGGTTGCCCATGATGATCGTGGGGGTCGGGCGGCCAGCGGCGGCAAAGGCCTGTGCGGCGCCATAGCCGTCTCCGCCCTGCGTGACGACAGCGGCAATCTCGGGCAGGCTGGGCAGGATACCGGCCACGGCCTTTTGCGCCACGTCCTGCGCCCAGTCGCCATGAACCGAGCCGACCAGCTTGAACTGCGGATTCTCGGCAACCCCTTCGGCAATACCGGACGAGATGGCATCATCCACGAAAACCCCGGCCAGACCACGGATTTCCAGCAAGTTGCCGCCCGCCGGCATGGCCTTGGCGAGGTATTCGATCTCGCTCTTGCCCATGGCCTTGAAATCAACCGCGATGCGCCAGGCGCAAGGCTCGTCCACGATACCGTCGAAGGACACCACGATGATGCCCGCATCACAGGCCTCTTTGATGGCACCGTTGATCGCGGTGGGCGAGGCGGCGTTCACCACGATGGCGTCATAGCCTTGCAGGATCATGTTCTGGATCTGCGCGGCCTGCTCTGTCGCCTGATTCTCGGCGGTGGTGAAGGGGTCGGCAGCGGCCACGATGCCCGCCTTCACAGCCTCGCCGGTGATCTTCTCCCAGCTGGTCAGCATGGCCTGACGCCATGAATTGCCGGCGTAATTGTTTGACAAGGCTATCTTCTTGGCCGCCGTATCAGCCAGTGCGGGCATGGCGACGCCCAGAATGGTCGCAGAAATAAGCAGCATCCGTTTGGTGTTCATGTTTCTCTCCCTGATGACCAGCTGTTGCTGGCTCTCCATGCCACGCCGGCCCCTCGGACAGGCGCAATCTTGATTTTAGGCTGAAGGTTCCTCCCCTCAGCGGGTTGAGGATGGAATAAAACGGGCGACCTGTATAGGTTCAAAAAGGCGAAGCGCGTGCGGAAATACGCCAGCCGGTTGCGAAGTCTCGTGACTGGCGTGCAGGTCACCCAATAGGTGCGCGCTGATCTGTCTGGCATAGTCGCCGCAAGAGGAGCCTTGATGTTGCAAATCGCCCCGGATGCCCAGTTGAACACGTTCTTCAACATCTCGCGCCTGTTGGCCGGGCAGTTGGATTTCCTGTTGGCCATCCGGTCCGTGGCGGCAGAGATTTCCGAGGTTCTGCCGCATGACCATATGGATGTCTGCATCGTGCGGCTGGATGGCAAGATTCACACCGCCTACGAGGCGGGCATTGAAACGCATGGGGCATGTTGCTGGCCCCGATCGCCTACAGCCCGATCCGCGGCCTTTTGCTGGGCGAGGTTGACCACCTGAGCACCGATGATGCGGTGAACGACCCGCGGTTCTCTTTTCCCGGTGCCTTCAACGCGCCCATTGTCGACCATGCGCTGCGTAGCCGGATCCACGCGTCGATGATGGTGCATGGCCAGATCATCGGCGCCTTCTCATACTCCAAGCTGGCGACTGCGGCCTATGGCGAGGCTGATCTGGAAAGCGCGCGTTTTGTGACGGACCTGCTGTCGCCCTACTTCTTCGCACTGCGGGCGGCCGAGCAGGCGCAACTGTCGGTCATCATCGAAACCGGAGCAAGTGCGCGCGAGGAGGGCCTGCGCCTTGGCGCGCTGAAGCTGACCGGGGCGCTGGAGGTTCTGCCGGTCAGTGTGCGGGGGTGAGCGTATCTGATGCGATCTGTGCCTTTACCGGGAACTGTAAGGGGTATGATGCTGCGTCATTGGCGGTGTCTATTTTGAAGACCTGCGGGGTGGAATTTCTATCACTTGGAATTGAGTAGAGCGTGTTTGAGTCGGATAAATTGAAAGGCGGCGGGTGCATTGGTCCGCGGCATGTATTCTCTATGCCGCTGATCTGACCTGCCCCATCCCCAGCCAGCGTCTGCCGCTGAGGCGGGAGAGCGTCGGACGATTATGTGGGCTTCCTGCGCGGCCCAGCGCGGCCATTCCAGGACGACGCACCGACTGTCCGCTTCTGCGCAGAGCTGATGCTCATCTGCAATGCGGCGAGTGTCTGTTTCCCGCCCTTTGTTGCGTTGGCGCGTGGAGCGACGCGAGCGGAGGTTGGGCTTCCCGCGGCCCTGGACAAGGAACAGCCGCCCTCGGCTCAAGAATTGGTCAGGCCGATGATGGCCACTCTAGTCACCTCGTCCTCCTCGAACCCCAACAACACGGTCGCGAACCGGTATCGAGCCTCGTTCCGGGTTAGGCACGGCTGATCGGAGAGTCATCTTGTTTTTACGAGCTATGCGTGAATCTGGGTGATGAGATTTGAGGAGGCGGCGTATCGTGGCGGGTGTTCGAAGCCTGCCAGAACCTCCAGAGGAGCGATACGCCTATGACAGACGATACGACGATCATCCCCTTCCGCCAACCTGGTTCGATCATCGACCCACTGACGGAGATCGCCCGCGACGGCGCGCGCCGCATGCTGATGGCGGCGTTGAAAGCGGCAAGCCGACGGCTTTGTCGCGCAGTTTTCCGAAGACCTGCTCGCCGATGGCCGCCAACGCGTTGTTCGGCATGGTGCCGGGCCTGAACGGGTGATCCAGACCGGGATCGGCCCGATCGATGTCCGGCGTCGATTCGTGCGCGACCGGGCGACAGACCTGCCCGTGGAAGCGAAGATCCGTTTCACCTCCAACATCCTGCCGAAATGGGCGCGTCGGTCCAAAAGTCTCGATGCTCTGCTGCCGGCGCTTTACCTGCGCGGCATCTCCACCGGCGATTTTCAGGAGGCGCTGTCTGCGATCCTTGGGGCAGACGCGCCGAACCTGACGCCGGGCGTGATTTCGCGGCTCACGGCAGGCTGGCAGGAGGAATACGACCGCTGGCAGCACCGGGATCTCTCGGCCCGCCGCTACGTCTACATCTGGGCGGA
>JANLQT010000784.1:0-9526 GCA_031368035.1 Rhodobacterales bacterium
GATCCACATCAAGGGCAAGAACGTGACCTGGGCCGAACCCAGTGAACGCGGCATCGGCATGGTGTTCCAGTCCTACGCGCTTTATCCGCAGATGACGGTGCGGGGAAACATGTCCTTCGGCCTGAAGATCGCGGGCCTGCCCAAGGCCGAGATCGAACAGCGCGTGCAGCGCGCCTCGGAAATCCTGCAAATCGGCCCGCTGCTGGACCGCAAGCCGGGCGCTTTGTCTGGCGGCCAGCGCCAGTGCGTCGCCATCGGCCGGGCGCTGGTGCGCGAGGTGGACGTGTTCCTGTTCGACGAGCCTTTGTCGAACCTGGACGCCAAGCTGCGCTCGGAACTGCGGGTGGAGTTGAAGCGTCTGCACAACCGCCTGAAGAACACGATGATCTATGTGACGCACGACCAGATCGAGGCGCTGACCCTGGCCGACCGCATCGCCATCATGCGCGGCGGCATCATCCAGCAGCTTGCCCCCCCGCAAGAGGTGTACAACCGACCCGTCAACCTGTTCGTGGCCGGCTTCATCGGCAGCCCGGCGATGAACTTCCTGAAGGGCGCGGTGGTTGATGGTGGCAAAAGCTTCCAGGTCGGCAGCACCAAGGTCAGCCTTGACGGCTATGATGGCGGCACCAACATTGATCGGCCCAAGGCCATTCTGGGTCTGCGCCCGGAACATCTGCTCATCCACCACGAACCCGAACCCGGCATGACCATTCCGGCGATGGTCGAACTGGACGAGCCGATGGGGGCGGACAGCCTGGTCTGGATGGAATGCGAGGGGCACCAGTTGTCCGTGCGCGTCCCGGTCGAGAACCGGCCGAAGTCGGGCACGACGGTGCATCTGAAGGTCGAAATCCACAAGGCCTCGGTGTTTGACGCGGATAGTGAACTCAGGATCTGATCCATGTTGAACCTTGCAGGCACCTGGTCGCTTTCCGATGAAGGCGGCGCATATACCGTTGCCATGACCCTGCCGGGCGATGGCGTCAGCGCGCTTGCCGCCGCTGGCGCCATCCCCGACCCCTATTGGGGACGCAACGAATACGGTTTGCGCTGGATTTCGGACCGCGTCTGGACTGCGCGGCGCCGTTTTGTCACCGACCGCACCGATCTGGTGCTGGTGGCATCCATGCTGGACACGCTGGTCTCGGTGGCGGTGAACGGCACCGTGGTGCTGACTTCGGACAACATGTTCCTCTCGCATCGGGTCGATCTGTCCGCTGTCCTTAAGCCGGGCGAGAACGACATCGCCCTGACCTTCGGCAACGTGGTCAAGGAAGCTCAGGCCCGACAGGACGCCTACCGCTATTTCGTGCCGTTCTCGGCCAACAACACCCCGATCCTGAACGGCAACATGATCCGCAAGCCGTCCTGCGATTTTGGCTGGGACTGGAACATCGCCCTCGCCCCGTTCGGCGTCTACGGCGATCTGCGGCTGGAACCTGTGCAAGCCTCCCGCATCGCCTCGTTGGTCATCGCGCAGGACCATGTCCCGGGCAGGGCGACGGTTTCGGTGACGGTCAATTCTGAAGGCGCGGCGGACGGCGCGGAAGTCACCGTCTCGCTGTGCGGCGTCTTCGCCAAAGCCCGCGTCAAGCGCGAGAAGGCGACCGTTTTGCTGCCCATCCAGAACCCCCAGCTTTGGTGGCCGGCAGGGCAGGGCGCGCAGGTGCTGCATGATCTGGAGGTGCATCTGGGCACCCAGATCGAACGTCGCCGCATCGGCCTTCGGTCCGCCGAACTGATCAACACCAAAGACGCAGACGGCGGCCTCGGCTTCAAATTCCGCATCAACGGCCGCGACATCTTTGCCAAGGGCGCGAACTGGATCCCCGCTGACGCTTTGGCCGGCCGGATCACCATTGCAGAAACCCGCGACCTGCTGCAATCGGCCACCCAAGCCAACATGAACATGCTGCGGGTCTGGGGCGGCGGGCGGTACGAGCCGGACTGGTTCTACGACCTCTGCGACGAGCTGGGTCTGATGGTCTGGCAGGACTTCATGTTCTCGTGCCACATCTACCCCGCCGACGACGCCTTCCTGACCCAGGTCAACGAAGAGGTGCGACAGAACGCCCTGCGCCTGCACCACCACGCCAGCATGACCCTGTGGTGCGGTGACAACGAACTGATCGGCGCGCTGACCTGGTTCCCTGAAACCCGCGCCAACCGCGACCTCTACCTCGTCGGCTATGACCGGCTGAACCGCACCATCGAAACCGCGCTGAAAGCCGCTATCCCCGGTGCCGTCTGGTGGCCATCCTCGCCGTCCCCCGGCCCGATGGACTTCGGTGACACCTGGCACGATGACCGCAAGGGTGACATGCACTTCTGGTCGGTCTGGCACGAAGGGCGCGATTTCGACCACTACCGCGATGTCTCCCCGCGGTTCTGTTCCGAATTCGGCTTCCAGTCCTACCCTTCCATGGACGTCATCCGCAAATTCGCCACCCCGGAAGATTTCAACATCGCCGCCCCGGTGATGGAAAGCCACCAGAAGAACGCCGGCGGCAACGCCCGGATCGCGGAAACCATGTTCCGTTATTTCCGCTTCCCGGTGGATTTCGAGAATTTCGTCTACCTCTCCCAGGTCCAGCAGGGCCTAGCGATCAAGACCGCCGTCACCCATTGGCGGTCGCTGAAACCGCATTGCATGGGCACGCTGTATTGGCAGTTGAACGACACCTGGCCGGTCTGTTCCTGGGCCTCGCTTGACCATGGCGGCGGCTGGAAGCTGCTGCACCACATGGCAAAAGCCTTCTACCAGCCGGTGTTCGTCTCGGCGGTGCCGACGCCGGACGGGATTGAACTGCGGGCGATCAACGACACCGCCCTGCCTCTGGAGTTGACGCTGCATGCGCTTGCGGTGGACATGGCCGGGCAGACCCGCCCACTGCACGATGCGATCCTGATCGTCACGCCAGATGCCGCCGCCGTGGCCCTGACTGTCGCGCCCGGATGCGTCAGGGACGGCGAAATGCTGGTCTATACCTGGAAGGACGCCAGCGGCCTGCATCAATCGGGTGACCATTTTGCGCCGAAACCCTACAAGACCTATGACCTGCGCGCCCCGAACCTGACCCAGACGATCGCCAGGACGGGCGAAACCTATGCGATCACCCTCGGCACAGAAACGCTTGCCCTGTTTGTATCGCTGGAATCCGACCAGCCGGGGCGTTTTTCTGGCAATGCGGTGACGTTGTTTCCGGGCCATCCTGTCACCATCACCTTCACCCCTGCAGCGCCCGGACCCGTGCCGGGTTTCACGCTGCGCGACCTCCATTCCGCCACCTATGGCGTCTGAAAGAACCCTCCGATGATCAGCTATCAGCTTTACTCCTCGCGCAATTTCCCCCCCCTGGCGGGCACGCTCGCCATGGTGGCCAAGACCGGCATCCCTTGCGTCGAAGGCTTTGGCGGCCTGTTCCAGACCCCGGCGCTACTGGCTGAACTGGCGGCGGGCCTGAAGGCCAATGGACTGGTGATGAAGACCACCCACATGGGCCTCGACATGCTGGAAAACCAATCCGATTTCGCGGTCGAGGTCGCCAAGACCCTTGGCGTCGACAAGGTCTATTGCCCTCACGTAATGCCCGACGACCGGCCCACGGATGCCGCCGGCTGGCGCGCGTTCGGGGCCCGGCTGCAAAAGGCCGGGGCGCCGCTGCGTGCGGCGGGCGTGGGCTTTGGCTGGCACAACCACGATTTTGAATTCAAGCCGCAGGCCGATGGCTCGATCCCGATGGCGGCAATACTGGAAGGCGGCCCGGACCTGGAATGGGAGATTGACCTCGCCTGGGTGCAGCGCGGCGGCTCGGACCCGATTGCCTGGATCGAGGCCTACAAGGGCCGCATCTCGGCCGCCCATGTGAAGGACATAGCCCCGGCCGGCACCGCCGAAGACGAAGGCGGCTGGGCCGACGCGGGCCATGGCACGCTGCCGCTGGCCAAGTATGTGGCGCTGTTGAAAGCCTCGGGCGCCAAGTATTTCGTGCTGGAACACGACAACCCCAAAGATCACGAACGCTTCGCCCGGCGCGCGTTCGCCACCGCTTCGACCTATTGAGAGGGCATCATGGCAAATCCCACTACGAACCTCGGAATTGGCATCATCGGATGCGGCAATATCTCGACCAGCTACTTGCGGCTTGCACCCCTGTTCAAAGGGCTTGAGGTTCGCGCAGTTGCGGACATCAACATGGAGGCCGCCAAAGCTCGGGCCGCCGAATACGGCACCAAGGCGCAATCGGTCGAGGATCTGTTGGCCAACAAGGACATCGACATCGTCATCAACCTGACGATCCCCGATGCGCATTACCCGATCACCAAGCGGATTCTGGAAGCCGGCAAACACGCCTATTCCGAAAAGCCGCTGGTGCTGACGTTGGAACAGGGCACCACCCTGCGCGACCTCGCGGCCTCCAAGGGCCTGAAGGTCGGCTGCGCGCCGGACACGTTCCTTGGCGGCGCGCACCAACAGGCGCGGGCCATTCTGGACTCTGGCCGCGTGGGCGAGATCATCGCCGGGGCCTGCGCCGTGCAAAACCACGGCATGGAAGCCTGGCACCCGAACCCCGACTTCTTCTTCCTGCCCGGCGCCGGCCCGATGCTGGACCTTGGCCCCTATTATGTGGCGAACCTGATCAACATGCTGGGCCCGGTAAAGCGCGTGGGCGCCTTGACCTCGATCCCGGAAAAGGAACGTACCATCGCCAATGGTCCCCGCCTTGGGGAAAAGGTTCCGGTGAAGACGCCGACGAACATCCATGCCCTGCTGGAGTTTGTGTCCGGCGCGACGATCCAGTTGTCCACAAGCTGGGACGTCTGGCACCACCGCCGCAACCACTTCGAGATGTATGGCACCGAAGGCACGCTGTATGTGCCCGACCCGAACTTCTTCGGCGGCAAGGTGGAAGTGGCGGCCAAGGACGGCACGGTAGAGGTTGTGACCCCCTGGGCGCACCCCTTCGGCGTGGCCAATCAGGAAAACGCCAAGCATGGCCCCCTTGCCAACTACCGCACCGCCGGTCTGGCCGACATGGCCGTGGCGCATATGGAAGGCCGCGAGCATCGCTGTTCCTTGGAGCGGACGTTGCACGGCGTGGAAGTGATGACCTCCTGCATCATCTCCGGTCAGACTGGGCAGTTTATCGAGATGACCACGACCTGCACCCGGCCCCAGGCTTTGGGGATCGCCGAAGCGCAAGCCTTGCTGCGCTAGGCCAAAGCCGGGGGGCTTCGCGCCCCCCGGACCCCCGGCGGGATATTTGGGGCTTCGGTGAAATCATGGTTAATGCAAAGTGAATAGAAAAGACTATTTTCGTTTTGATTCAATGCTGTACGCGTTATTTCACGCGTGAAATCTTGGGGTTTTGGGTGTGAAATGATCGAAAATCCCGTTCTTCGCGGGTTCAATCCCGACCCGTCGTTCTGCCGTGCGGGGCTTGATTACTACATCGCCACCTCGACCTTCGAATGGTATCCGGGGGTGCAAATTCACCATTCACGCGACCTGGTGAACTGGGCGCTGGTGGCGCGGCCCTTGAACCGGGCGAGCCAGTTGGACATGCGGGGCAGCCCGGATTCCTGCGGGGTTTGGGCGCCCTGCCTGTCTTGGGCGGATGGGAAATTCTGGCTGGTCTATACCGATGTGAAGCGGTTCGACGGGGCGTTCAAGGATGCCCACAACTACATCGTCAGTTGCGAGACGATCGACGGGGACTGGTCGGAGCGGCGCTTTGTGACCTCGTCGGGGTTTGATCCCTCGCTGTTTCATGACGACGATGGGCGGAAGTATTTCCTGAACATGCGGTGGAATCACCGGGCGATCGGGTCGGGGTTGAACCCGGCGCATGACCGGTTCGACGGGATCGAGATGCAGGAATGGCACCCGGAACAGGGCCTGCTGGGTGAGGTCGCGACGATCTGGACCGGCACCGATCTGGGCCTGACCGAGGCGCCGCATCTGTTCAAGCGGGGGGGCTGGTATTACCTGACCACGGCCGAGGGCGGGACGGGGTATGACCATGCCGTCACCATGGCCCGCAGCCGGGACATTCGGGGGCCTTACGAGACGCATCCGGACCAGCATCTTCTGACCGCCAGGTTCGCCCCGGACAGCCCGCTGCAAAGGGTGGGGCACGGCCAGTATGTAGAAGGGCCGGGGGGAGAGGCCTGGCACTCGTTCCTTTGTGGGCGGCCCTTGAAGGACGCGCGGGGGCGGAATTTCTGCGCCCTTGGGCGGGAGACTGGGCTCACGGAATGCGAGTGGCGGGAGGATGGGTGGCTGTATCTGAAGGGCGGCGGGATGGTGCCGCCTTTGGTGATCCCGGCCGAGGCGGTGAAGGTGCCGGATCAGGCGGTGCATCGCCGGTTCGGGGCCACGCTTCCGCCCGAGTTTCAGTGGCTTCGCACGCCAGAGCCGGACCGGATATTCCGTCTGACCGGGCGGTCCTTGCGCCTGATTGGGCGGGAAAGCTGGGGGTCCTGGTTTGAGCAGGCATTGGTCGCCCGCAGACAGGAAAACCACGCGTATTCCGCAGCCACGGTGGTCGAGGCTGACCCGCCGAATTGGCAGCGGGGGGCGGGGCTTACCACCTATTACAACCGGTTCAAGTTCCATCTGGCGGTGGTCACGCGGGAGGGGGGGCAAAGGGTCGTCCAGCTGGCCTCGTGCCTGGGGGACAAGGATCAGGACCTGACCTTTCATGGCAACTTCCCGGTCCCGGAGGGGCCGGTTCGGCTGGAGGTGCGGGTTACGGGGGCGAGCCAGCAGTTCCTGGTCAGCCGGCCGGGGGGCAATCCGGAGCAGGTGGGGCCGGTGCTGGATGCCTCGATCATCAGCGACGAGGGGGGCAGGGGGGAGCATGGGTCGTTCACCGGAGCCTTCGTGGGGATGATCGCCTATGATCTGACTGGCCAGGGCTGGACCGCGGATTTCACGGAATTTGACTACGTTCCGGGGTAGAAAAGCGTGCAAGAGCGGTTGTTGCACGCGTGCAATAACCGATAAGTCATTGAAAGTGAAATGAAACAACGGATTCGATTCAGAATCCGTTAACCACGATTCCGCAGATTGCACACCTGGCCCGCCGTCGTTGCGCCGGACGCAAATCCCGCCTTGAACGCGGGGAAAAATCCGTCATAACCGGGTTTGATCAAACGGAACGACCCATGCCAGAAGACGCCCGCAAGATACCGACCCATGAGGTCACCTATGCCCAGCTTCGGGACATGATCCTGTATGGCGTCCTTCAGCCCGGCCAGCCGGTGACCATTCAGGGGCTGACCCGCGACCTCGGTGCCGGAATGACCCCGGTGCGCGAGGCGATCCGGCGGCTGGCGGCGGAAGGTGCGCTGCTGCCGCAGGGCAACCGGCGGGTTGCGGTGCCTCGGCTGGACAAGGCTCTGCTGGATCAGATCGCCTTTGCCCGGTTGACCATCGAGCCGAAGCTGGCGGAACTGGCGGCATCCCACTTGACCACGGCGCTGATCGACAGGCTGGATGCGCTGGACCAAGAGGTCGATGCGGCGATCCAGAGCGGGGAAATCCCGGCCTATCTGGCCAGCAATCACGCCTTCCATTTCGCGCTGTATGAGGCCAGCGAGGCGCCCATCCTGGTGGACATGGCGCGCAGCCTGTGGCTGCGGTTCGGCCCGTCCTTGCGGATCGTGATTGCCAAGGGCGGCGCCTCGACCCTGCCGGACCGGCATGAAGAGGCGCTGGCGGCGATGCGGGCAGGAGATGTGGCGGGCTTGGCCCGGGCCTTCACCGGCGACATTGCGCAGGGGATAGATCAGGTGCGGCTGGCGCTGGAACGCGGCGAAATCTGAGCCCCTGAATCGCACAGCCGAAATTTGATCAAATTTCTTGAACGCGGTCTGATTTGATCATATGATATCCCAAAGCCCGCGGATTCGCCTGGGCAAACGAAAGGGGTTCACGATGAACAAGATCACCAATCACATGCCGACGGCCGAGCTGCAAGCCCTGGATGCGGCGCATCACATGCACCCTTTCACCGACAATTCCGCGCTGGCCAAGAAGGGCGTGCGGATCATGAAGTCGGCCAGGGGCGTCTGGCTGACTGACACCGAAGGCCACCGGATTCTGGACGGGATGGCGGGTCTGTGGTGCGTGAACATCGGCTATGGCCGCCGCGAACTGGCGGATGCGGCTTTTGCGCAGATGCAGGAATTGTCCTATTACAACACGTTCTTCCAGACTTCCCATATTCCGGCCATCGCTTTGGCGGCCAAGATTGCAGAAATCGCACCTGGCGATCTGAACCATGTGTTTTTCGCGGGTTCGGGGTCGGAAGCCAATGACACCAACATCCGCATGGTGCGCCGGTATTGGGACATCAAGGGCCAGCCCTCCAAGCGGGTGATCATCGGGCGCAAGAATGGCTATCATGGGTCCACGATGGGCGGCGGCAGTCTGGGCGGCATGTCGTCCATCCACGCGCATGGCGGGATGATCGACGGGATCGTGCATATCGGCGAGCCGAACTGGTGGGATCAGGGCGGCGACATGACGCCCGAGGCGTTTGGCCTGCTGCGGGCGCAAGAGTTGGAAGCGAAGATTCTGGAGTTGGGCGTTGAAAACGTCGCGGCGTTCATCGGTGAGCCGGTGCAGGGGGCGGGCGGGGTGATCATTCCGCCCTCGACCTACTGGCCGGAGATTCAGCGGATCGTTGACACCTATGGCATTCTGCTGATCGCGGACGAGGTCATCACCGGGTTCGGGCGGACGGGGAATTGGTTCGGCTCGCAGACCTACGGGATCAAGCCGCATATCATGACCATCGCCAAGGGTCTGTCGTCGGGCTATCAGCCGATCGGCGGGTCGGTGGTTTGCGATGAGGTCGCGGAAGTCATGGGCTCGGCGGGGGATTTCAACCACGGCTACACCTATTCCGGGCATCCGGTGGCGGCGGCCGTGGCGCTGGAAAACCTGCGGATCATGCAGGAAGAGCATATCGTCGAGCATGTGCGCGACGTGGCCAACCCCTATCTGGCGACGCGTTGGGCCAAGCTGGCGGATCACCCGATGGTGGGCGAGGCGAAGCTGGTCGGGCTGATGGGCTCGCTGGCGCTGACGCCGGACAAGGCCGCCCGGGCGAAGTTCAAGTCCGACACCGGGACGATTGGCTACAAGTGCCGCGAGCGCTGCTTTGCCAATGATCTGATCATGCGGCATGTGGGGGATCGGATGATCATCGCTCCGCCGCTGGTCATCACGCCCGGCGAGATCGACATCCTGATCGAGCGGGCCTGGAAGTCGCTGGACGAATGTTATGCGGGGATCAAGGCCGAGGGGCTGTTCGTCGCACGCTGAGGGATTTGGGGGCCGGGTGATCCGGCCCCTTTTTTCGTTTGTCCGCGCGTGGACAAAAATCCGGGCCTTTGGAATCAAGGGGTTGCGATTCCGTTTTTACGAAGTGGCAAGGTTTGACCCTAGTGTTCTGAGTCAGACGGTTGCTACCGATTTCCCCTGATTTCGTCGAGGGCATCAAGCGCACGG
>JANLQT010000013.1:0-5942 GCA_031368035.1 Rhodobacterales bacterium
GCTGGCCATGTCGCCAGCGCTGTCTATCGCGGACAACATGTTCCTGGGGCGCGAATTGCGCGTGCCGGGAATTCTGGGCAACGTGTTCCGCCTGACCGACCGCGCCCGCATGCGCAACTTCGCCCGGGAAAAGCTGAGCGAATTGGGGCTGATGACGATCCAGAACATCGACCAGGCGGTTGAAACCCTGTCGGGCGGTCAGCGTCAGGGCGTGGCGGTTGCGCGGGCGGCGGCCTTCGGGTCCAAGGTGGTGATCCTGGACGAGCCTACGGCGGCGCTTGGCGTCAAGGAAAGCCGCCGGGTGCTGGAACTGATCAAGGAAGTGCGCGGACGCGGGATTCCGATCATCCTGATCAGCCACAACATGCCGCATGTGTTCGAGGTCTGTGACCGCGTGCATGTTCACCGGCTGGGGCGGCGGCTGTGCGTCATTGACCCCAAGCGGCATTCGATGTCGGATGCGGTGGCCTATATGACCGGCGCGAAGCTGCCGGACGATCTGGACGAGGCGGCGTGAGGTGACTCCGGACGCGCTGGCCGATCTGATCCGCCAGCGCGCAGGCGACGCGGGTCCGGGGCGGTTCATTGCCGCCCTGGCCGGGCCGCCCGGCGCCGGGAAATCGACCCTGGCCGAAGTGCTGGTGCAGATGCTGGGCACGAGCGCCCGTGTGGTGCCGATGGACGGGTTTCATTTCGACGATGCGATCTTGACCACGCGCGGCCAGCGGGCGCGCAAGGGGGCGCCCGAAACCTTTGACGTCGCAGGCTATCGCAATCTGCTGACCCGTCTGCGGGCCGAAGACGAGGTGGCGATCCCGGTGTTCGACCGCACGCTGGAATTGTCGCGCGGCTCGGCCGATCTGGTGACCAGGGATCACCGCATCCTGATCACCGAGGGCAACTACCTGCTGTTGAACGAAGCGCCCTGGACCGGGCTGGCCGAATTTTACGATCTGAGTGCGATGATCGACGTGCCAGAGGTCGAGCTTGACCGCCGCCTGCTGGACCGCTGGGCGTTTTACGGCAAGACGCCCGAAGCTGCCCGCGCCTGGATCGATGGCAACGACATGCCCAACATCCGGCGCGTCACCCAAGGCTCGCGCCGGGCGGATGTGGTCATCCGCTGGGCATAGCGCCAAATTAAGCGACTGAAAGGGAATCCCTTGACCCTTTGGGGTGCAGCGCGGATGCTGCGGCCCAAGATTTTCAGCAAAGGACCATTAAGATGAAACCGTGGATGATGGCAGGCAGCACCGCTCTGGCCCTGCTTTATGCAACCGGCGCTGTTCAGGCCGCCGTGACTCCGGAAGATGTCTGGACCAACTGGAAGACCATGGCTGGCGGCTTTGGCGAGACGATCACCGCCGCGTCGGAGGCGCGCGACGGCACTGTGCTGGTGGTCAAGGGTGTGACCATCGCGATGGATCAGGACGGCGCCACGGCGAACGGCATGATCGACGAGCTGCGCTTTGCCGACAAGGGCGACGGCACGGTCGAAGTGACCATGTCGGACAGCATGACCATGACAATGACCACGCCATCTGGCACCGACGGTCAGCCGCCGGTCAACATGGCGATGACCATGACCGCGCCGGGGATGAGCACCACCGCCTCGGGCACGCCGGACGCGATCAGCTATGCGCTGGATGCGCCCGATATCAAGGTGCATGTCGAGGGCGCGGACGCCGCTGACGCGACCAAGGCCGCCGTCAAGATGGACATGGGGCTGACCGGCACGACCGGCACTTTCGCCTCGGCCAAGGCCGATGCCGGGCAGAAGATGGACTACCAGATCGCCTCCAAGTCGGCGGATATCACCGCCAACATTCAGGATTCGACTGACGGCACTGACGTGGATTTCAAGATTTCGGTTGCCGATATCGCGGGCAAATCCACGGGCATGTTCCTTGGGGCCGAGGCGATGAAGGACATGGCGGCCGCGCTGAAGGCGGGCTTTGCCTTCAGCAGCGACGTGACCTATGGCGCGGGCACCTATGAGGTCAACGCCACGCAGGCCGATGCGCCGACCAAGGTTTCCGGTGCCATCGGCAGCGGCAATTTTGCTATGGCGCTGAGCCAGGTCGGCCTGAGCTTCGCTTCCGGCAGCAAGGATGTGTCTGTCGTGGTGGACAGCGCGGCAATTCCGATCCCGGATCTGTCGGGCAGCTATGGCGAGGCGTCGTTCAGCCTGGTGATGCCGTTGCAGAAATCCGACGCGCCGGCGGACTTTAGCCTTCTGACCAAACTGGTGGACCTGAAAGTGTCCGATGCGCTGTGGGGGATGATCGACGCGGGCAATGTGCTGCCGCATGATCCGGCCACGCTGATCATCGACGCCAAAGGCACCGCGACCCTGACGGCCGATCTGACCGATCAGACCATGATGGACGCGATGGGCGATGCCCCGCCCGGCCAGTTGAACTCGCTTGACCTGACCCAATTGAACCTGAAGATCGCGGGGGCGGAATTGAAGGGCGAGGGTGCCTTCACCTTTGACAACAGCGGCCCGGCGATCATGGACGGCATGCCGATGCCGACCGGCACGCTGGATCTGGTCGCGACCGGCGTGAACGGGCTGATCGACAAGCTGGTGTCGATGGGCCTGATCCCGCAGGACGAGGCGATGCAGGGCAAGATGATGATGGGCATGTTCGCCAAGCCCGGCGAAGGCCCGGACACGCTGATCTCGGCCATCGAGTTCAAGGAAGGCAAGATGCTGATCAACGGCATGGAAATGCCGATGCAATAAGCGGGCCTGCGCGGCAGCTTCGGGCCGTTCGGAGCGATCCGGGCGGCCCTTGTCTTGCGCGCCATCGTGTCTTGCCAGACGCTTCAAGTCCGCCCATATCGGTGGAAACAAAGGATTGCCCGTCATGTCCACCGATCTGGAAACCCTGTCTCACCGCCTTTTGGATGCCGCCCGCAAGGCCGGGGCAGACGGGGCGGATGCGCTTGCCGTCTCGGGCAAGGCGCAGTCCATCGGCATCCGGCAAGGTGCGCTGGAACAAGCCGAACGGGCCGAGGCGGTGGATATCGGTCTGCGCGTGCTGATCGGCACGCGGCAGGCCTGCGTTTCGGCCTCGGACACGTCGGATGCGACCATTGCCGCGCTGGCCGAACGCGCGGTGGCGATGGCCCGCGAGGCGCCGGTGGACCCGACGGTGGGGCTGGCTGATCCGGACCAGATCGCCACGGTTTGGGATCTTGCCGCGCTGGACCTGATCGACCATACGCCGGAGCCTTCGGCCGCCGCGCTGGAAGCCATGGCCAGACGCGTCGAGGCGGGGGCTTTGGCGGTGGAGGGGATCACTCAGGTCGAGGCGGATGCCAGCTGGTCGGAACGCCACATGCATCTGGCGCTGTCGAACGGGTTTTCGGGCGGGTATGCGCGCTCGTCGCTATCGATGTCGGCGGTGGCTTTCACCCAAAGCGCCGCAGGGATGGAGCGGGACTGGTCGGGCGAAAGCCGCACCTATCAAAGCGACCTGCCCGAGGCCGGGTCGATCGGGCGGCTGGCGGCGGACCGGGCGCGGGCCCGACTGGATGCGGTCAAGCCGCCGACCGGGGCCTATCCGGTGCTGTTTGACGAGCGGGTTGCCGCCAGCCTGATCGGGCATCTGCTGGGGGCGATCAACGGGCAGGCCATCGCGCGCGGGGCCAGCTGGCTGCGGGATGCGATGGGGCAGGACGTGCTGCCCAAGGGAATGTCGGTGATCGAAGACCCGCACCGCGCCCGGATTTCCGGCTCGCGTCCGTTTGACGGCGAGGGGCTGGCGACGCGGCGGCGCTTGCTGGTGGAGGACGGCGTCTTGAAAAGCTGGACGCTTGATCTGGCGACGGGGCGGAAGCTGGGTCTGGCCTCGACTGGCAATGCCAGCCGGTCCACGTCTGCGCCGCCCTCGCCCTCCACGTCGAACATCGCGCTGACGCAAGGGGCGGTCGGACCCGAGGAATTGTTGCGGCAGATGGGGACGGGGCTGCTGATCACGTCGATGATTGGGGCGACGATCAACCCGACCACCGGGGATTATTCGCGCGGGGCGGCGGGGTTCTGGGTGGAAGGCGGCGAATTGCGCTATCCGGTGCATGAATGCACGGTGGCGGGGAACCTGCGCGAGATGTTGCGAACCATCATTCCGGCCAATGATGCCAAGCCGCATTTGGGGACGCAGGTGCCCAGCCTTCTGGTTGAAGGGCTGACGCTTGCCGGAAAGTGATCTGGACCTGTTGATCCGGGCGGCAGAGGCAGGCGGCGCCGAGGCGATGCGCTTCTGGCGGAACAGCCCGAAGGAATGGGAAAAGCCGGACGGCGCCGGCCCGGTCAGTGACGCGGACCTGGCGGTCAATGCGCTGCTGTCCGCGCAGTTGCGCGCCGCCCGACCCGGTTATGGCTGGTTGTCGGAAGAAGACCCGGATGACGCGCGCGGCGCGGGCGAGACGCTGTTCGTCATCGATCCGATCGACGGCACGCGCGGGTTTCTGGCCGGCGAGGAACTGTTCGCCGTGGCCGTGGCTGTGGTGCAGCGCGGAGAGGTCGTGGCCGGGGTGGTGCATCTGCCCGCTCGGCAGCGCACCTATGCGGCCAGTGCGGGCGGGGTCGCCACGCTGAACGGTCAGCCGATTCGGGCGAGTGCCTGGTCGGGGGCGGAGGAGCCGAAGGTTCTGACCTCGGGTTACACGCTGAAGCCGGAATACTGGCCGGGCGGTGTGCCGGTGATGCGGCGAAGCTATCGCCCGTCAATGGCCTACCGGATGTGTCTGGTGGCCGAGGGGGCCAATGACGCGACCCTGACGCTGCGCCCGACCTGGGACTGGGACATTGCCGCCGGGGCGCTGATTGCCGAGCGCGCCGGGGCGGTGGTGACGGACCGGTTGGGCGGGCGTCTGGCCTGGGGCGCGCGCCCGCCGCAAACGGCGGGGGTTCTGGCTGCCTCGCCGCGCCTGCATGCCGATTTTCTGGCGCGGCTGCGGGGCTAGGGCGGTTTCCTCGAAGAAATCGCACCGGAGCCTTTGAAGGCTCCGGTGCGGAGTTTATGAAAGCTCCGGTTTGGGACCGGATCAGCTTTTCGGACGTTTCGGCGGCACGAAGCGCTTGGACGTATCGCTGGGGTCGGCTTTCGGGCGGGCGGCGTAGGCCGGCTTGCTGTCGGCGGCGTGGCTTTTGAAGCCTGTAGCCCGCTTCGGGCCGTCGGTGCCGCCATGCGACTTGAAGCCTGCCGAGCGCGGCGTGGCGGCGGCGTCGCCGTCTTTCCAGCGCGCCTTGCGTTCGGTCGGCGCGGCATCGTCGCGCTTCACATAGGGCTTGCGGTCCCCAGATGCGGCGGCATCGCGCAAGGCATAGGGCTTGCGGTCGCCGGGGGCGGCGGCATCGTCACGCTTGACATAGGGCTTGCGGGTCGAACCCGGATCGGTTGGGCGGCCATAGGGTTTGGCCGCGCCAGCGTCGTCGCGCTTGACATAGGGCTTGCGCTCGGCAGCTGCCGCATCGCGCGGGGCGTAGGGCTTGCGCTCGGTCACCGCGTCGTCGCGCTTGACGTAGGGCTTGCGCGGGGCGTCAGAGGCATCGCGCGGGGCATAGGGCTTGCGCGGGGCGCCAGCGTCGTCACGTTTCACATAGGGCTTGCGGGGGGCCGCAGAATCCTCGCGTTTGACATAGGGCTTGCGCTCTGCCGCAGCTTCGCGCGGGGCATAGGGCTTGCGCTCGTAGGTCGCGGCGGGGCGTTCGGCGACGATGGCGACCGGTTCGGGCCGCGGGGCAGGAGTATAGGCCGGGGTGTAGGCGGGGGCGGCGTCATCTTCGACGATGCGCGGCGGTTTGGCGGTGGTATAGGCTTTGGCGACACGCGGGGCGCGGGGTTCGTCCGAGGACGCCGCGCGCGGGGCGCGGTCTTCGGCGAAAGCGCGGGGCTTGGGGGCAGCACGTTCGGCTGTGCGCTCGGTCG
>JANLQT010000028.1:0-8778 GCA_031368035.1 Rhodobacterales bacterium
GGGATGAACCAGCCCGCGGCCGAGGCGATGATCACCGCGATGCTGTCCTCGACCGACCGCGCTGATTTCGTCACCGCCGTGCATGCGCTGGACCGGGTGCTGACGACAGGGCGTTATGTGATCCCGATGTGGTATGCCAAGGCCTCGCTGATGGCGCATGACAAGGCGCTGCATCATCCGGACCATGTGGCGATCTATGGCGACTGGCTGGGCTTCATGCCGGATGTGTGGTGGTCGCAACCGTAAGATGGGTGATTCACCCATCTTGGTTTCATCCAAAACGGGGATGGGTGAATCACCCATCCTACCGGAATCGTGGTGAATCGAAAGTTAATGGAAAAGGTGATTTCATTTATATTTCAATAGCTTGAAGGTTGTTGCACGCGTGCAACTCCGCGTCCTTGCACGCCAAGATGGGGTAATCCCCCATCCTACATCAAACTTGTGACCCACAGGACCGTGCCGTCCTCTTCCGACAGGCTGACCACATTGTGCCCCATCGTGGCATCGTAATAGGCGCTGTCGCCCCGCCGCAGGTCCACCGGCTGGTAGAACTCGGTGTAAAGCCGCACCACCCCGGTCAGCACATACAGGAACTCTTCCCCGTCATGCCGGACCCAGCCATGGAACTCCTCGACGCTGCGCGCCCGGATCGTGGCGCGGTAGGGCAGCATCTGCTTGCGGGTCAGGGCGCCCGCCAGCAATTCATGCTCATAAGTCGTGGTCGCATGGGCCTGCCCCTGCCCCTGCTTGGTCACCGCCAGCCGCCCCGAAACCTGCGCCCGCCCCGCCGGAGTGAACAACTGCGGCACCGAGATCGCCAGCCCCTCGGCCAGCTTTTTCAGCGCCTCATAGGTCGGCGACATCTGGCCGTTTTCGATCTTGGACAAGGTGGACCGCGCCAGCCCGGCCTGAACCGCGGCCTGCTCCAGCGTCCAGCCCTTGGCCTTGCGCAACTCACGCACCCGGATGCCCAGGTCCAACGGCTCGGCGGCCTCTGCCACGCCGCTTTCGCGGGCGATGCGGATCAGGGCTTTGGGATCGGGGCTGGTCATGGCTCGCGCTTAAGGGAAAGGCGTCGCGCTTGCAACGGGCTTGCCGGATTGGGACTTGACGCGGCCAGCGCAAGCGCCAACTAAAGGCCGAACCCCCGCGAGGTCCCGCCCTCGTAAAGGACACAGCATGACCCGCCTCGACATATTTTCCGACCCCGTCTGTCCGTGGTGTTTTCTTGGCAAAGCCAACCTCGACCGCGCGCTGGAAGCCCACGCGGACCACCCGTTCGAAGTTGAATGGCACCCGTTCCAGCTGAACCCCGGCACCCCGGCGGCAGGTGTGGACAAGCGCGCCTATCTGATGCAGCGCTTCGGCTCGGAAGGGAAACTGGACCAGATCCACCAACACTTCCGCGATATCGCCGCCAAGGCCGGCGTCACGATGGACCCCGACACCCCCCAGCGCATCCCCAACACGCTGAACGCTCACCGGCTGATCTATTGGGCCGGGCTGGAGGGGCGGCAGACCCCGATGGTTTCGGCGCTGTTCCGCGCCTATTGGGTGGAAGGGCGCGACATCGGCGATCTGACCGTGCTGGCAGATATCGCCGCCGAGGCCGGGATGGACCGTGATGTGGTGGCCCGGCTGCTGGGCACCGACGCCGATCTGGCTGAAATTCAAACGCGCGAGGCCCATGCCCGAGAGCGGGGCATCAACGCGGTGCCGACTTTCCTGATCGCGGGCCAATATGTCCTGTCGGGCGCCCAGTCCCCCGAGGTCTGGGGCCAGGTGATCGAAGAGCTGGCGGCCAAAGCGTGATCCCATCGACCGAGCCGCCGGCAGAGGCGCCGCGCTCGCAAGTTGAATTCATCGCCATGATGGCGATGCTGTTCGCCTCGGTCGCGCTCAGCATCGACGGCATGCTGCCGGCCTTGCCGGAAATCGCCGCGACACTGACCCCGAACATGCCGAACCTCGCGCAACTGGTGGTGACCAGCTTTGTGCTTGGGCTTGGTCTGGGCACATTGGTGACCGGCCCGCTCAGCGACGCGGTGGGCCGAAAGCCGGTGCTGATCGGCTGCGGCGTGGTCTATGCCGTCGGCGCGGGGCTGAGTTTCGTTGCGCCCTCGCTGCCAATGCTGCTGGCGGCGCGGGTGTTGATGGGCATCGGCGGGTCCGGGCCCCGGGCGGTGGGGATGGCGCTGGTGCGCGACCTGTACAAGGGCCGCGCCATGGCACGGATCGTGTCCTTCGTGATGACGGTGTTCACGCTGGTCCCCGCCGTCGCGCCGCTGATCGGTCAGGGCGTGATCTGGGTCGCGGGCTGGCGCGCGATGTTCCTGTTGTTCATGGCGTTTCAGGCGGCAATCATGCTGTGGCTGGCGCTGCGCCAGCCTGAAACCCTGCCGCCCGAGCATCGCCGCCCCTTGGCCGTGGCGCCGCTGATGCAGGCGGGGCGCGTGTTCGCCAGCAACCGGGTCGCGGTCGCCTCGACCCTCGCGCAGGTGCTGTCTTCGGCCAGCCTGTTCGCGCTGCTGTCCGCCGTGCAGCCGATCTTCGCGCAAAGCTTTGACCGCGCCGCCAGCTTTCCGGTCTGGTTCGTGCTGATGACGCTTGGCGGCGCGATCGGGGCCTTCCTGAACACCCGGGTCGTGATGCGGTTCGGCATGCGCCGGGTGATCCGCGCGACCTATGCCAGCATGCTGGCGCTTAGCCTTGTGGTCGTGGCGGCGTTCCTTTTCGGCGTTGCCGGCCCTTGGGCTTTCGGGCTGTTCGTGCTGTGGGGCATAGCGCTTTTGTGCGTCATTGGCCTGACGCTGGGCAACCTGTCAGCTTTGGCGATGGAGGATATGGGGGCGATGGCGGGCTTTGCCTCGTCGCTGATGGCGGCCTTTGCCACCGTTGGCGCGGTGGCGCTGGCGGTGCCGGTGGGGCAAGCCTTCGAGGGGACCGCCCTGCCGCTTCTCATCGGGGTGACGGTTTTCCTTGGCCTTGCGCTGACGCTGACGCGGTGGATGCGCCAGCCGGCGCCGCCGCGCCCTTGACTACCTTTTCGGCCAGATCGCGCGCCACGGCAAAGGCGCCCTTCACCCGGTCGGCTTCCGACTTCATCTCGCCCACCAGCACGATCTTGTTGCCGGTGATCCGCGCGCCCGGCCCCTGGGCTTTGACGAACTCCACCAGCCCGGCCGGATTGGCGAATTTGTCGCCGTGGAACTGCACCGTCGCGCCTTTCGGCCCCACGTCGAGCCGCGAAATCCCGGCCCGCTTGCACAAGGCCTTGATGCGGACGATGACCATCAGTGTGTTCACTTCCTTGGGCAGCGGCCCGAACCGGTCGATCAGTTCCGCAGCAAAGCCTTCCAGTTCCACCTTGGTGGTCAGGCTGGACAGCCGCCGGTAAAGGCCGAGGCGTACATCCAGATCGGTCACGAAATCTTCCGGGATCATCACCGGGACACCGAGATTGATGGTCGGCGACCAATCATCGGCGAGGGGCGACAACCCCTGCAACTCACCGGATTTGATCTTGGCAATCGTTTCTTCCAGCATCTGCTGGTACAGTTCGTAGCCGACTTCGCGGATATGGCCCGACTGCTCCTCGCCGAGAAGGTTTCCCGCGCCGCGCTGGTCCAGATCGTGGCTGGCCAGGTTGAACCCCGCCCCCAGCGTGTCCATCGAGGCGAGAAGTTTCAGCCGCTTGGCCCCCTGCGGCGTCAACGGCGCGCGGGGTTTCGTGGTCAGATAGCAATAGGCGCGGGTCTTGGACCGGCCGACACGGCCCCGGATCTGGTAAAGCTGCGACAGCCCGAACATGTCGGCGCGGTGGACGATCATCGTGTTGGCGGTGGGGATGTCGAGACCGGATTCGACGATCGTCGTCGCCAGCAGCACGTCATACTTGCCATCGTAGAATTCATTCATCCGGTCATCCAGTTCGCCCGCCGGCATCTGGCCATGCGCGACGCAGAAGGTGACTTCCGGCACATGAGTCTTCAGGAAATTCTGAATTTCCGGTAGGTCCGAGATGCGCGGCACGACGTAGAAACTTTGCCCGCCGCGATAATGTTCACGCAGCAGCGCCTCGCGCACGGTGATGGCGTCGAACTCGCTGACATAGGTGCGGATGGACAGGCGGTCCACCGGGGGCGTGGCGATGATCGACAAATCGCGCACCCCGGCGAGCGACAGTTGCAGCGTGCGCGGAATGGGCGTGGCGGTCAGGGTCAGGACGTGAACTTCCGAGCGGAGTTCCTTCAGCCGTTCCTTGTGCGACACCCCGAAGTGCTGCTCTTCATCCACCACCATCAAGCCGAGGTGTTTGAAACTGATCCCCTTGGCCAAAAGGGCATGGGTGCCGATCACGATATCCACCGTGCCATCGGCCATCGCGGCGCGGGTGGCGTTCGCATCCTTGGTGCTGACAAAGCGCGACAGGGGTTTGACGGTGATGGGAAATCCGCGAAACCGCTCGACAAAGCTGCGGTGGTGCTGTCGGGCGAGCAGGGTCGTCGGGCAGATCACCGCCACCTGGCTTCCGGAAAGGGCGGCCGCAAAAGCAGCGCGCATCGCCACTTCGGTCTTGCCGAACCCCACCTCACCGACGATCAGCCGGTCCATCGGCGAGCCTTTTTCAAGGTCCGTCACCACATCGGCAATCGCCGAGAGCTGGTCGTCGGTTTCCTGATAGGGGAAGCGCGCCGCGAAAGCCTCCCACAAGCTGTGGGGCGCCTCGAGAATCGGCGCATGGCGCAAGGCACGTTCAGCCGCCACTCGCATCAGCCGGTCAGCGATGTCACGGATGCGTTGCTTGAGCTTGGCCTTCTTGGCCTGCCAGGCCCCGCCGCCCAGCTTGTCCAGCATCCCCTCTTCATGGCCATAGCGGCTGAGGAGTTCGATATTCTCGACCGGCAAATACAGCTTGGCGTTCTCGGCATATTCCAGCGCCACGCAGGCATGCGGGGCACCAAGGGCGGTGATCGTCTCCAGCCCCAGATAGCGGCCAACGCCATGCTCGACATGCACCACCAGATCGCCGGGGGTCAGGGTATCGACCTCGCGCAGGAAATTCTCGGCCTTGCGGCGCTTGCGGGGGCGCCCGACCATGCGCTCGCCCAGCACGTCCTGTTCGGAAATCACTGTCAGGCCCGGCGCGGTGAAGCCGGCCTCCAGCGGCCAGACGATCAGGAACAGGCCGCCGCGCCCGTCCGGCACCTCGCGGAAGTCCTTGACCCCTTTGGCGTGCTTGACCTTCTGATCCTCGATCAGCCCTTTCAGCCGGTCCCGCGCGCCATCGGAATAGCTGGCGATCACCACCTGAGTGTCTTCAAGTGACTTGCGAAGATGATCCGCCAAAGCCCCGAACAGGCTGATGTTTTCCTGTTGTCGCTCCATCAAGAAACTGCGCCCGATCCGGCCCCCGGCATCCAGAACCCCGGGCCCGGGCGGCTGCGCGAGCGGGGAGAGCTGCACCATCCGGTGGTCCGCCAGTGCCACCTCCCACGCGGTATCGTCGAGATACAGAAGTTCCGGCGCGGATGGCTTGTAGACCGAGTCCATGCGGCCCTTGGCCGTCATCGCCTCGGCCCGGGCATCGTATTGGTCGGCAATCCCCTCCCAACGCGAGAGGCGGGCGGCGTTGACCTGGTCGTCCAGCATCACCGAGGCATCCGGCAGATAGTCGAAAATCGCCTCCAGCCGGTCATGGAAGAACGGCAGCCAGTGTTCCATGCCCTGATGCTTGCGGCCCGCACTGACCGCCTCATAAAGGGGATCGTCCGAGCCGCCCGTGCCAAACTCCGCCCGATAGGTCTGGCGAAACCGGGTGATCGCGGCGGGATCGAGGATTACCTCGGACATCGGTGCAATTTCAACGGCGGTCAGTTTGGCGGTGGTGCGCTGCGTGACGGGATCAAATTGGCGGATGCCGTCCAACTGGTCGCCGAAGAAATCCAGCCGCAGCGGCCCGCCAACGCCGGGCGGGAAGATATCCACAATGCCGCCCCGCAAGGCGAAATCGCCGGGTTCCGCCACGGTGGACACCGGCGAGAACCCCATGCGGGCGAGGAAAGCACGCAGCCGGGAATCCTCGATCCGGTCGCCAACCTTGGCGACCAGCGAGGCTTCGCGCATCACGCTCCGTGTCGGCACGCGCTGCGTGGCGGCGTTCAGCGTGGTCAGCAGCACCACCGGCGCGGAAAGCCCGGTCGCCAGCGCCGCCAGCGTGGACATGCGCCGCGCCGAGACGGCGGGGTTGGGCGAGACGCGGTCATAGGGCAGACAGTCCCAGGCCGGGAAATCCATCACCGGCACGTCGGGCGCAAGCGCGGCCAGAGCAGTGCGCATCGCCTCCATCCGGCGGTCGTCGCGGGCGATGTGGATTACCGTGCGGCCCCGCGCCAATTCCTTGGCCAGAAGCCGGGCGTCATAACCCTCGGGCGCGCCGCCAAGAAGGATGCGGTCGGCCATGATTTACCGGGGAATAACGGTGATCAGGTTGTGATACATGCCGAAAAGCGCGGTCACGAAGATCGCGAACATGCCCAGAACCTGAATGGTGATCCGGTGGCGGAACAGGCGGCGGAACATCGCATCCCCCATCCCCTCGCCGCCTTCGATCAGGCGCGAGGTGCGGATCGACAGCAGCATCTGCAGGATCGCCGGGATGAAGAAGCACAAAAGCGCCTCGGCCAGTTCGATGCGGTAGAACACCGACAGGGTCAGCAGCACGGTCAGGATGAAGGTCGCCACGGCGATAAGCGGCACGGTCGCCTCGCGGGCGTAGTGCAGGATACGCTGGCTGTTGATGCGCACCAGCGTTTCAAGGTCACTCACCGCCTCGCCCCCGATGCGGCGGGCGCGGTGGATCATGTCTTGCGGCACGCCCAGCACCCAATGGCTCGACAGCGACCAATAGACCGCGATGGCCATCCAGAACCAAAGGCTGGAAAAGGACCGCATGTCCACCATCTGGGTGATGAGCTTCCATATGTTCATCAAACGTTCTCATAACAACAAAGGCGGCAGAGGTGACTTGAGCGGCGCGTCTTTCCATGTCAGTGAAGGCCGAAAGCTGCAAGCCCCTTTGGGCGAAAGGAGCCAGTGATGGACCCCGTTCAAGG
This sequence comes from Rhodobacterales bacterium, assembly GCA_031368035.1. GTDB lineage: Bacteria > Pseudomonadota > Alphaproteobacteria > Rhodobacterales > Rhodobacteraceae > Stagnihabitans. Next base: position 7,119 of record JANLQT010000028.1, read on the forward strand.
CCCGTTCCCGATCACGCGCCATCGCCGTTTGCGGTCCTCTCCGTCGCTGCGGGCGCTGGCGCAGGAAAACACCCTGTCTGTGGGCGATCTGATCTGGCCGGTCTTCATCTGTGACGGTGTGGGGGTGACACAAGAGATCGCCTCGATGCCGGGCGTGGTCCGCCGGTCGGTCGATCTTGTCGCCAGCGCGGCGGAAGAGGCGGCGGGTCTGGGCATACCGGCGATCTGCCTGTTCCCCTATACCAATCCGGCGCTGAAGACCGAGACCTGTGAAGAGGCATGGAACCCCGAAAACCTGACCAACCGGGCGATCCGGGCGATCAAGGCGGCAGCGCCGGGCATTGCCGTGATGACGGATGTGGCGCTGGACCCCTATTCTTCCACCGGGCATGACGGGTTTGTGCGGGACGGGGTGATCCTGAACGACGAGACGGTGGAAGCGCTGGTGAAACAGGCGCTGGTGCAGGCCGAAAGCGGCGCCGACATCATCGGGCCATCCGACATGATGGACGGGCGCATCGGCGCCATTCGCCGCGCGTTGGAGGCGGCGGGCCATACCAATGTGGCGATCATGTCCTATGCGGCGAAGTACGCGAGTGCGTTTTACGGCCCGTTCCGCGATGCCGTTGGGGCGTCGGGTGCGCTGAAGGGCGACAAGAAGACCTATCAGATGAACCCGGCCAACAGCGACGAGGCGCTGCGGCTGGTGGCCCGCGATCTGGCCGAGGGCGCGGATATGGTGATGGTCAAGCCGGGGATGCCCTATCTGGACATCGTGCGCCGGGTGAAGGACGCGTTTGGCGCACCGACCTATGCCTATCAGGTGTCAGGCGAGTATGCGATGATCAAGGGCGCAGCGCTGAACGGCTGGATTGATGGCGAGAAAGCCATGTTGGAAAGCCTGATGTCCTTCCGCCGTGCGGGCTGTGACGGGGTACTGACCTATTTCGCGCCCGACGCTGCGAGGGCCATCCGCGACGGCCGGGTCTGAACCGAATCCACGCTTAATCGGCAAACTGCTGCCAGTTTGATGCGAAACCGATGACAGTCCCGGCGGTTTAGGCTAGGTTCTGCAAATCAGGGGCCGGTAGAGCCTCGTTGAGGCATAGGCGGGTAGATGATGACACTGACACGGCACTCCCTGACGCGGCGCAGCTTTCTTCTGACCGTCCCGGCGGCGGGGGTGCTGGCGGCGTGTTCCAACAGCATGGGCAACGGCGTTGGCAGCGACAACGCGGCGCAGATCGACGCACGGGTGGACCGCACGCGCGACTATCTGTTCAGCACCTATCCTGGCACGCAGGACATGGCCCGGGATGCAAAGGGCGTCCTGTTCATGCCCCTGGTGACCGAGGCCGGGTTCTTCTTCGGCGGGTCCTACGGGCGCGGCGCGCTTCGGATCAACGACGCGACGGTGGATTATTATTCCTCCACCACGGCGTCAGTCGGCTTTACCTTTGGCGCGCAGCAATATGCCCATGCCTTGTTTTTCATGACCGATGCGGCGCTGGAAAACTTCCGCCGCTCGTCTGGCTGGGTGGCCGGGGCGGACCTGAAATATGCGACACCGGATCAAGGCGGCTCGATCGGCGCTGCGACAACGCAGCTGGACCCGGTGGTGGCACTGGTATTTGGCCAGCAGGGGCTGATCGTCGGGGCG
>JANLQT010000065.1:0-6450 GCA_031368035.1 Rhodobacterales bacterium
GCGGAACTCGACCAGCGTCTACGTCACCCACGACCAGGTCGAAGCCATGTCGCTGGCCGACCGGATGATCGTCATGCATAATGGGCTCCTGCAACAGATGGGCGCGCCGGACGCGGTGTATCTCCATCCCGCCAATCTCTATGTCGCGCAGTTTGTCGGCTCGCCGGTGATGAACGTGACCGACGTGGTCATCGAGGGCGCGGGTACTGACGCCATCCTGCGCATCGGTGGTGCTGACGGCTTCCGGGTGCCATCCGCCATCGTCGCCCACCTGAACGACGCGCCCGCCAAGCTCGGCGTCCGGCCCGAGGCAGTGATCCTGTCGCACGGGCCGGGCGACGGCTTTGTCGAGACCGAAACCACCAACGTGGAACCGCTGGGCAGCCACGACATCGTCGACGTGCGGGTGGGCACCGAGACGCTGCGCGCCCGCTGCGCATCGGGCTTTGTTCACGGCGAAGGCGCCAAGGTCTGGATGGCGCTTGACCCGCAGCGGGTCCATTTCTTTGATGCCGTCAGCGGCCAGTCACTCAAGGGGGCCGTCTGATGGCGCGAATCGAGCTGCAGAACGTCACCAAGCGCTACGGTGGCACGCGGGCACTCAAGGATCTTAGTCTCACGGTGGAGGACGGCGAATTCTTCGTCCTCCTTGGGCGGACCGGTGCTGGCAAGACGACGACGCTGCGCGCGATCGCCGGACTGGAAAAGCCCGATGAGGGGCAGGTGCTGATTGGCGACGCCGATGTCGGCGGCTGGACGGTGGCCGAGCGTGACGTGGCGCTGGTGCTGCAGCAGTATTCGCTTTATCCGCGCCTGACCGTGAAGGGAAATCTGGAATTTCCCCTGAAAGCCCGCGGCTTGAGCACCGACCAGATCGCAAAGCGGGTCGAACAGGCGGCGCGCACATTGCAGATCACGCATCTCTTGGACCGCAAGGTCGAACGCCTGTCGGGCGGCGAAATGCAGCGCGTGTCCATCGGCCGCGCCATCGTGCGCGAGCCGGCCGTGTTCCTGATGGACGAGCCCCTTTCGGCGCTTGACGCCAAGCTGCGCGAATCGCTGCGGGTGGAACTGAAAATCCTCCATCGCAATCTGGGCGCGACGTTTCTCTACGTGACCCATGATCAGGTCGAGGCGATGTCGATGGCCGACAAGATCGGTGTGCTCCGCTCCGGCCGGCTGGTGCAGGTCGGCACGCCGTCCGACGTCTACGAGCGGCCGCTGAACACCTTTGTCGCGCGGTCGGTGGGCTCGCCGCCGATAAACCTGATCGAAGGCCGACTGGCAAGCGGCAGAGCCGAGCTGAACGGCTTCACCCTGCCGATGCGGGCGGCGAACGGCACCGAAGGTGCGCGCGTCTTCGGCGTGCGACCCGAAAATCTGGTGCTTGAACCCGGCGCACCGGCGGAGGCGCGGGTCTTCGACATCGAGGATCAGGGGGTCATCAAGATCCTCGCACTCGACATGGGCGACACAAGGCTGCACGCGACGGTTCCCGCCGGCACGCATGTCAACCGCGACGAGGTGATCCGGTTCGGCTGGAAGCCCGAAAAGGTGCTGACTTTCGACCGCGAGACGGGCATGAACCTCGGCCTCGCCTGACACTTCCGCCAGCGCCGGAAGGGACAGGGCAGCATGATCGGCTTTTCACCCAGCGAGGATCAGTTGGCCTTCCGCAAAATGGCGGAAGACTTTGCGAACAGCGCGCTGAAACCCAATGCAATCGAGTGGAACACCCAGCGGCAGGGGCGCGCCACGCAGGTGCGTCATGCCCTTTGTTTTCGACGTATTTTGGCCTGCGTCCGTCCTGGCAGAACCCTGTGGCGCGACCGAACAGACGATCTCAGCCGACCCGACGCCTACACCACGAGGTTTGCGGGAACCTGCCCGGCGAAATGCGCCAGCATCCCGTCGCGCAGAATCTCGGCCATGCTGATCCGCGCCTCGATCGTCGAACTGCCGATATGCGGGGTCATGAAAACATTCGACCGCTCCAGAAAGCGCCGGTCGAACTGCGGCTCGTTGTTGAACACATCCAACGCGGCCCCGCCCAGATGGCCATTGTCCAGCGCCTCGATCAGCGCATCGTCATTGATCAGCGTGCCGCGCGCGCTGTTCACCAACACCGCCCCGCGCCGCATCTGCGCCAGCGTCTTGGCGTTGATCATGCCGATGGTCTCGGGTGTCGCCGGACAGGCCAGGATCACCACATCCGAAGCGCCCAGCAAATCGGACAGTTTCGGATGATAGGTGATGTCGCCAGCGACAGCGCCGGCGGGCAGCGGTCGCGTGTTGTGGTAGGCGATCCGCATCCCCAGCGCGCCGAGGATGCGGGCGATCTCGCGCCCGATCCGGCCCATGCCGATGATCCCCGCGGTACGCCCCTTCAATTCAAAGCCGACCAACTGGGACGGGGTCCAGCCCTGCCAAGCCCCCGAGCGCACCAGATCAATACTTTCTTGCGCCCGCCGCGCTAACCCGAGGGTCAGGAACACTGCTGCTTCTGCCACCGCATTGCTGAGCACATCGGGCGTATTCAGCACCCGGATTCGGCGTCCGGCCAAGCCTTCCAGATCCAGATGGTCAGTGCCCACCGAATAGGTTGCGACAACCTGAACACTGTTTGGCAATTGATCCACGAGATGCCGGTCCAGACGGCTGTCAACCGAGATAAGCAGCGCCTCGGGCCGCGCCCCAAGTTTTAGCGCCGCCTGAAGATCCCCAGCGGCTCCGTCAATCTGAAAAGCTTTTTCCAGCGTCGCGATCACCGGCGGCAGCAAATCGCAACCAATCAGCAAACGCGGCCGCGAAAGCGTGTTCCCGCTCATGCAGTCCCCCTCAAAAATCCATTCCGCCGCGCTTCCCTGCTCCAGGGCCTCCGCGCAAACCACCTGATTGCCAGCTTAGGTCCGTAACCAGAGGCTCACAAGGGCGGTGTCGCAAAAATCGGCATGAGGGGATTTATCTTGTGAATCCAGCGTGGTAGATGGCACGGCCATGTGATGTCAGGCGTGGCGTTCATCGCGGGATCCCGCACCATCCAGGCCAAGGGCAAGAGCGCGGCCGATCACCTGAAACGCGTTGGAAACCGCAGGCACCTGTTCCGAAAACCCCAGGAACCCATGGATGAAGCCGGGATAGGTCAGAACCTGAAGCGGGACCTTGGCGGATTGCAGCTTGCCTGCGAATGCAAGGCATTCGTCGAACAAAATATCGCAATGCCCGACGGCCAGCAGTGTCGGCGGAAGACCGGCAAGATCGTCGCGGTGCAGCTGGTCGATCCGTGGATCAGAAGCGGTGTTTTCATCGACATAGAACTGGAACAGATGATGGGCCGCTGCCAGCGTCAGATAGTAACCCTCGGCATAGACGGCGCGCGAACCGCCTGATCCCAGGATCGTGGTGTTGGGGTAGGCCAGAAGCTGGAAGCGCACCCGGCGGTGGGAATCCCCTCGCATGTCGAGGCAGATCGAAGCAGCCAGATTGGCCCCCGCCGAGTCGCCGCCGATGCCGATGCGCCCGCGGTCAAAGCCGATCTCCTCGGCATGGTCAAAGGCCCAACGGCTGCTGGCAAGCGCATCGTCATGCGCAGTGGGAAAGCGCTGTTCGGGTGCCAGCCGGTATTCGATGGAAAGGATTTTTACCCCCGAAGCGAGAGCCAGCTTCGCCACGATGCTGTCGTGGGTTTCGATGCTGCCAATCGAGAAGCCGCCGCCGTGGAAATACAACAGGCCGGGGCCGGGCGCGTCGCCGCCGCCCGGCGTGTACAGGCGCGCATCAAGCGGACCGCGCGCGCCGGCAACCCGGAGGTTGCGCCGCTCGACGCCTTCGACGGGTGCGGCAGCCTTGCGGATGTCCTTGGTCGCTGCACGCAGCTGCTCGGCGCTAAGTCGATCCCATTTTGGCGCGCCGGCCGCCTGCAGGACCGCAATCTGGTCAACGAAACGCTGGAAATCCGGATGGAGAGGTTCCGGTAACCGGCTCCGCCCCGTCAGGTCCGCGTTCATGATCGCCCGGCGGCATAAGGTTTCCAGCCGGTTTCCGGCTGAGCCAGCCGGTCGGCCACCACACCAAGCGCCACGACATTGTGCAACATGCCCAGATGGCTGCCCGCGACCTCGACATTCTCAGCCGTGGCGGTTTCTATTTCGAGGCAGTTCTGCCAGGCCGTAACCCCATCGGACTTGGAGTAGATCGAGGTCGTGGGCACGGATGGCGGCGCGCGGTTGGCCTGCCAGGCCGCGCGCGAGTGCGGTTCATCCAGATTCTCGCCGGACACAGTCTCGTAGAATCGACGGATGCTGGTTGCCGTTGGATCGCCGGTGAATGGGGCGCAAAGTGTCACGACCCGGCGCACCCATTCGGGGTGGTCGCGTCCCATGTGCCGCGCCATCACCCCGCCGAGGCTCCAGCCGACAAGGCTGATTTTTTGGCCCGAAGTGGCCGCCAGCGTTTCCACACGCTGCCGCAGCCGCGCCTCGGACTGTCCCAGCGTCCGATATCCCAAATTATGCCCGAGCGCCCATTTGCTGCTGCTATAGCCGAGATAGCTGAGATAGCGGCGCAGGAAATGGGTAGACTGATCGCCCGCGCCGAAGCCGGGCAGCACAAGCACGCAGTGCCCGTCGCCGCGCGGCGCGGCCAACAGCAAGGGTGCTGCCATCCACAAGCCTGCAAACTCTGCGACGGCGCGAAAAGGCTCCAGGGCCGCCAAGGCCTTGGAGGGTGCCGGAATAGCCGCATCGGGAATTTGGGGTGAGGGGACGGTTGTCATGGTGCTGGGCAAACAATCCAGGCTGAGAAGGGGTTCCTGTCGCAACTGCACTATTTCACCATCACATAGGAACCCGGTGCGGCCTCGATCACCGGCAACTCGTCGCTGCCCAGTGGCCGTGCCGGAACCTTTTCGCCATGGTGGCTGGCCAGCCACGCCTGCCACGCGGGCCACCAGGAACCAGTTTTCTGCACAGCGCCGTCAAACCATTGCTCCGGCGCTTCCGGCAAGTCCTTATTTATCCAATAGCCGTGCTTGTTAGCTGCCGGGGGATTAATCAATCCCGCATTATGACCTGAGCCGCCGAGCATGAACATCGTCTCGCCGCCAAACAGTCGTGCCCCTGCATAAGTCGCACGCCAGCCGGAGACATGATCGTCCTTCAGCGAGATCATGCACGCCGGCGCCTTGATCGCCGCAAGGTCGATCGGGGCATTGCCCACGCTGATCCCACCATGCTCCTTGAGACGATTGCCGCGCAGCAACTCTTTGCCATATTCGACGAGCAAGGCCTGCGGGAGCCGCGAACCATCCGCGAACCAGAACAGCAGGTCGGACGCCGGGGCCTCGCGGTCCAGAAGATAGTGGTTTACCACCGACGCCCAGATCAGATCGTTGGCCCGCACGACGCTGAACAGTGCCTGCAGCTTGTCCGCGCTGACAACACCAGTCTCTTGAGCATAGCGCTCAAACGCGTCCATTTGACCGTCCTCGTAGAACGTCGCCCACTCGCCGGTATCCGTGAAGTCCAGCAGGGTGCCGATCATGCTGAGCGAGCCCACCCGATTTGCTTCGCCCGCAGCGCTCAGATAGGCTGCGGTGATCGCGGCCAGGGTGCCTCCCATGCAGAAGCCGAAGACGTCGACGCTGCGCTCACCGGTCAGGCGTTCGATGATCCGCAATGCGGCGACAGGCCCCTCCAGGCAATAATCACCTATGCCCTTGCTGCTCAGTTCCGGACCGGGATTGACCCATGAGATCACGAACACGTCGTGCCCCTGCTCGACCAGCCACCTGATCATGCTCGATTTGGGCTGCAGATCCAGAATGTAGAACTTGTTCACCAGCGGCGGGATGTAGAGCAGCGGGCGTCGGTACACCTCTGCGGTCGTGGCTTTGTAATGGATCAGCTGCATCATTTCGTTCTGGAAAATGATGCCGCCCGGCGTCGCGGCAATCGTCCCCCCGACCTCGAAATTGTCGGCTGACCGGCGCGTGCCCAGCCCGCTTGGCGAAGCGGCGTCCTCCAGCAGGTTCGCAAGGCCGCCGAGCAGGCTGACGCCGCCGCTTTCCATCGCCTGCCGAATGGCCTCGGGATTGGAGAACACGAAATTCGCTGGCGAGATCGCGTTCAGGAACTGTCGCGCGTAAAAATCGACGCGGGTTCGTGTCGCCGGGTCAAGGTCGGTTTTAGCAATCGTTTCCATGCTCTGGCGCGTCGTCAAAAGATAAGCCTGCTTCAGATAATCGAAGAAGCCTTGGTTCCAGGCAGAATCGTTGAACCGGCGATCCCCCTTCTCGGGGACTAGGACAGGATCGCTTACCAGCCCCGATGCACGGCCAACGCCTCCGGTCCACAGCTCTGTCCATTCGGCGAACAGCTTGTGCTGGGTCTCCAGCAACTGGGCGGGGTTCGACCACAGGCTTTTGGTAAACTCCGAAAACGCCCGCGCGGG
>JANLQT010000090.1:0-3221 GCA_031368035.1 Rhodobacterales bacterium
TCCACGATCTTGATCGCCCGGTCCACACCGGCGCAGAAGCCGCGCGGGGCGGCAAGATACAGGGTCAGGTCAGGCAAGGACATCGGGGCGGCTCCTTCCCGGACCGACTAGCGCAAAACAGGGCGGAAGAAAACCGGGCGAAAACAAAAACGCCCGGCCTCTGGTCAGAGGCCGGGCGATGACTCGGGCGCCGGGATTGTTCCCCATGTCGGCCCAGATGTGCTTCGCGTTGCCCGAAGCTTGGTCCACGTCCCCGTGACCTTTTGGCGGTGGCGCCTTACGTCGCGTCCCCAGCTTTATTTCGCGTCCCCAGTTTTACTTCGCGTCCCCAGCCTTACTTCGCGTCCCCAGCCTTACTTCGCGTCCACCGTGAAATCTTCGCGCTGCTCGACGGCACGCGGCTCACGCGGGGGGCGTCCGATCACGTCGCGCAGCTCGTCCAGCTCGATGAAGTTGTCGGCCTGACGGCGCAATTCGTCCGCGATCATCGGCGGCGCCGAGCGGATGGTCGAAACCACCGAGACCCGCACGCCCTGCCGTTGCAGGCTTTCCACCAGCGGCCTGAAATCGCCGTCGCCCGAAAACAACACAATGTGATCCACGCGCGGGGCCAGTTCCATGGCATCGACGGTCAGTTCGATGTCCATGTTGCCCTTGACCTTCCGGCGGCCCTGGCTGTCCACATATTCCTTGGCCGGTTTCGTCACCATGGTGAAGCCGTTGTAATTCAACCAATCCACCAGCGGGCGGATCGGCGAATATTCGTCATTTTCCAAGAGGGCGGTATAATAGAAAGCGCGCAGCAGGCGGCCCCGGCGCATGAATTCCTGGCGCAGAAGTTTGTAATCGATGTCGAATCCCAAAGCCTTGGCGGCGGCGTAGAGGTTGGACCCATCGATGAACAGCGCAAGCCGTTCGTCCTTGTAAAACATCTATTTATCCTTTCAATCGGTCGGACGCTCGGCCCGGGACCGAAGTGGTCGGCATGCTCAAACCCTGTGCCGACTGTGCAACTATTCGCTTCCGAAAGTCTCATGCAAGTAACTCTATACGAAAGTGTATCTCGATGCCGCGTAACCACCAGAGCGGCTCTGGTGGCCTTTGGCGCGAATTTACCTCGGGCCGGACTGGATCTGCGCGAGACCTTGCAGGCCGCAAGCGACGCCCTTGTTGCCGAGAGTCTTACGCTGAAAACCTTGAGTCGGATGTACCGGACCCCGGCTTTTCCGGCAGGCTCCGGTGATGACTACGTGAACGCGGTCGGCGCATTTTCAGTTCCGGATACCATGACGGCCCAGCAGATTCTTGCCGGTTTGCACCGGGTGGAGTCGCAAGCGGGCCGCAAGCGCACCGCCCGTTGGGGCGCGCGGGTGCTGGATCTGGACCTTCTGGCGCTGGACGATCTGGTGCTGCCCGATGACGCCACCCAGGACCGCTGGCGTGCGCTTCCGCTTGCCGAACAGCGTTTGCAAACGCCCGACCAGTTGATCCTGCCCCATCCGCGCTTGCAGGACCGCGCTTTCGTGCTGGTGCCCCTGGCCGAGGTTGCGCCGGATTGGCGCCACCCCAGGACGGGGCAGACCGTCACCCAGATGCTGGCCGCGCTGCCGCCCGGGGATGTGGCCTCGGTCATCGCGATTTGACACGCCGCTTTGATGTTTTTTTGATTTTTCGCGTCTTGTCATGGCTTTGTGAAAGGGATATGGACCCTCCTCTCATATTCCCACCCGCTTGGAGCATCCCATGGCCCGCGTGACGGTTGAAGATTGCGTTGACAAGGTTCCGAACCGGTTCGAACTGGTGATGCTCGCCGCCCATCGGGCGCGCGAGATTCAGGCTGGCTCTGCCGCAACGGTGGACCGCGACAATGACAAGAACCCGGTCGTCGCCCTGCGCGAAATTGCCGAGGAAACCCAGATCGCCTCGTCCCTGCGCGAACGGCTGATCGAAAGCCACCAGACCCAGATCGAGGTGGACGAGCCGGAAGACGATCAGATGGCGCTGCTGATGTCGGGCGAGATTGACCGCCCGATGCAGGACGACATGAACGAGGAAAAACTCCTCCGCGCCCTGATGGAAGCCCAAGGCGACAACTGATCCAGGGCTTGAAGGCCGGGCGGAACTGGCATGATCGACGTCGAAGACCTGGTCGCGCTGGTCCGCAACTATAACCCTCGGTGCAACACGGCGCTGATCCGCAGCGCTTACGCTTATGGCGTGAAAATGCACGAGGGCCAGACCCGCAAGTCGGGCGAGCCGTATTTCACCCATCCGGTCGCCGTGGCGGCGATTCTGACCGAGCAGAATCTGGATGATGCGACCATCGTCACCGCGCTGCTGCACGACACGATCGAGGACACCAAGTCCACCTATGCCGAGGTGGAGCGGATGTTCGGTCACGAGATCGCCGAACTGGTGGACGGCGTCACCAAGCTGACCAACCTGCAACTGTCCCCCGCGCAGAACGAGCAGGCCGAGAACTTCCGCAAGCTGTTCATGGCGATGTCCAAGGACCTGCGGGTGATCCTGGTCAAGCTGGCCGACCGTCTGCACAACATGCGCACCATCAAGTCGATGGCCGTGGAAAAGCAGGCCCAGAAATCCCGCGAGACGATGGAGATTTACGCGCCACTGGCCGGGCGGATGGGTATGCAATGGATGCGTGAGGAGTTGGAGGACCTGTCCTTCAAGGTCCTGAACCCCGAAGCGCGCGGGTCCATCATGCGGCGCTTTCTGACCTTGCAGCGCGAATCGGGCGATGTGGTGCATCAGATCACCGCCGATATCCGCAGCGAGTTGGAACGCGAAAAGATCGAGGCCGACGTGTTTGGCCGCGCCAAGAAGCCCTATTCGATCTGGCGCAAGATGCAGCAGAAGGATCTGGAGTTTTCGCGCCTGTCTGACATCTACGGCTTTCGCGTGATCTGCCAGTCGGTCGCGGACTGCTATCGCACGCTGGGGGTGATCCATGGCCGCTGGCGCGCGGTGCCGGGGCGGTTCAAGGATTACATCAGCCAGCCCAAATCGAACGGCTATAGGTCGATCCACACCACGGTTTCGGGCCGCGACGGCAAGCGGGTCGAGGTGCAGATTCGTACGCAAGCCATGCACGAGGTCGCCGAAGCCGGGGTCGCGGCGCATTGGTCCTACCGTGAGGGCGAGCGCGCGCAGAACCCATTCGCGGTCGATCCGGCGAAGTGGATCGCCACGCTGACCGAACG
>JANLQT010000152.1:0-4575 GCA_031368035.1 Rhodobacterales bacterium
CGCCTGCTTGTGAAGATGGATCAACATGCCCGAACCCCGCTTCGAATGTCCCTCAGGATCGATCTTGCCATGAAAAATGCCGAGCGCCGAGGGTCTATGTGATCATCCGGGATGGAACACCTAGATCGTCGCCATCCTCCCAAGGCCTCTTCGCCCTTCCGACAACCGGGGTGGCACCGGTGTCATGTCATCGGTGTCAAATGGCGATGCAGATGATGCGGCAAAGAGACAGTTGTGCGGCGTGGCGCGGGATCAGCTTTTGAATTCGCCGGCCCGGTAGGCGGGGAAATAGTCGGTGGCCCCGGCATCCGGGGACAAGCTGGCATAGGCGGCGGGGTCCAGCACCTTGCCGCAGAGGAAGCTGGGGCGAGTTTGCAGCGTCCAGCCGGCCTTGAACGCGGCGATCCCCTGCCCTGCCGCCCCGGCAGGCGCACCGCCGAGGTCGATGACGGAGACGCGTGGCTTGAGGTAGTCCACGGCTGCGGCGAGCATGGGGTAGCTGACCGAGCGGGCATAGCCTTCGGGGGCATAGGCCGACAGATGGGCGAAGGCTTGCGCGCCATCGAGGTAATAAAGGTCAGCGCCCAGCAGGGTCTCGCCGTCCCAGCCGGTCACCAGATGCGCGCCGGGCACGGAAAGCTGCGCCGACAGGTTTTCGGGCGAGAAGGCGCGGGCGTCGCGGATGTCCTTTCGCTCGATCAGGTTGGCGTAAAGTCCGGCCCAGGCGGGACCAAAGGTGGGGTCGGCGGGGCCCGCCTCGATCCGCAGGGGCTTGGCGCGGCGGAGTTTCTGAGCGTGGTGGCGCGACAGACTGGGCAGGGCGGACAGGTCGATGACCCAGTGGTCGTGCAGCTTGCGGCAGAGGGGGAAGATTTTGGAAAGGCCGACGTCGCCCAACGGGTTGAAGGGGTCGGCGACGAGGGTCAGCGTGACCGGGCCGGGGGGAAGCGTCTCGACCGCCCCGGCCAGCGCGGACCAGTTCTGGCAGGTGAAAATCGGATAGGGGCCGGCGAGGTCGGTCTGGGTGCCGAAGGGTCTTACAGTCAGATGCCCGCCGGTCGCGCCCAGTGGCAAGGGCACCTGGCCCAGCGCGCGCAGATAGGCGGCGCTTGCATAGCCGCAAGGCTCATTCGAGGTCGAAGACATGCTCGGCCTGTGCGTCCAGCGCCTGCCCCGGCCCGGCGGTGGTGATGCCGAATTTCAGGACTTCGGTCCCTGTCGTCAGGAAGCTGCGCAGGCGCGCGGTGACGGCTTGACCGGCGGGAACCGCGATGGCGGGCATCGGGAAATAGCTTTGGTGCCAGCAGGTCTCGCGCGCGCCACAAGAGGTGGACATGACCTGCCCCGGCGCCATGTCGAGCGTGAAATGTCCGATAAAGCCATGGAACATGCCGGAAACCGGGTATTCGAACCGGGTTTCAGTTGTAAAAATGTAATCGCGTTCGTTGCCGGTCTTGAAATCGAACCGGGCGATTTCCTGCGTGGCGACAAGGGATTTCCACTCCGCCGACAGGATATAGCGGGCGGGGCGATGCGCGCCCGAGGTCAGGATTTCCGAAAAGTCGAAGCCGTAAACCGGCTGATCGAAGAAGCCCCAGCCGCGCTCCAGATGCAGCTTGCGGCTGTCCACCGCCGACAGGAACAGGCCCGCCGCCGAGGGGATCACCCGGCCTTCGGGCTTCAGCCAGCGGTCGCGGACCTGAACGAAGGCGGCATAGTGACGCCATTCCTCCAGAAACCACATCCCGGCGAATTCACCGATCAGCACATCGACAGGCGCGCCCGCATCGAACAGCGCCGCATCGCCGCGCATGACCTCCATATTGGTCAGACCGTTGCGGGACGCCAGACGCTCGGCCCAGTCGGCCATGGCGGTGAATTCCAAGGCATAGACCTTGTCCACCCCGGCCCGCGCCGCCATCATCGCGAGGATCCCCGAGCCGGTGCCGACATCGACCACCCGGTCGCCCGGGCCAACCTGCGCGCGGATCGCCCGGTCAAAGCCCAGCGTGCGTTCGTCGTCGATCAGCATGCCCTTTTGGCTGCGCCAACCGCCGAACGTGTCTTGATAATCGGCGGGAGGCACGGTGGTGCCCTGCTCCTCCAGCAGACCCGCCGCCAGAAGCGTGCCAATGGCTTCGGGGTTCAGGCCCAGCCTTTCCAGTTCCGCCTTTCCCTGGCCGATGCGCAGGGTGGACAGGAAGGCGCGGCCCCGGGCGGACAGACCGATTTTCTTCATCACGGGGTGGGCGCCTTTCAGAGTGCCTGGGTCGCCGGCAGCTATTCAATTGGGGCCACAAGTGTCAAGCCGGGCAGAGCAGAGCCGGGTTGTCCGCACCCTGGGTCGAGCGTAGAAAGACGTTCCCCAAAGTTGGGTGCACCATGCCGCCGCCTATCCTTCAAGACCCCGCCGTGCCCCCTTTGGGGGGGGTTTTCGCGCTGGAGCAGCCCGGCACGGGCGGAATGAAGGCGTTCTGGGACATTCGGGCCGACCTAGCCTGGGAAGATGCGACCTCGGCCCTGGCGGCGCTGGTGCGTCATCTGACGCCGGGTGTGGTCTGGTTTCCGGGCTATATCTGCAGCACTATCCTGGCGGCAGTGCCGGCGGCCCGGCGCCGGTTCTACCGGCTGAACGCCGCGCTGGACCCTGATTCAGACGGATTGGCCAATGTTTCGGCCGGCGACATCGTTCTGGCTGTGAACCTGTTTGGGCGGGCCCCAGGACCAGGCTGGCGCCGGTTCGTGCTGGACCGCCCGGATATCACCTTTGTCGAGGATTGCGCACAGGCCCTGGATACCGGGCAATCGCCCTGGGGGGACTGGCGGCTGTTTTCCCCGCGCAAGCTGTTCGGGGTCCCCGACGGCGGTTTGCTGGTCCCGGTCAGCGCGCGGGCGCGGCAGAGCGGGCTGCGGGGGCCAGAGCTGCGGTCCGATCCAAGGATCGCGGCCCGGCACCGCGCGCCGATGCAACTGCGGCGGGACGAGCCATTTAACAACACCCTGTGGCATCTGCGGCATCAAGCCGCCGAGCGAAGCCGCGTAGTAAGCGCGCGCACGATGGACCAGGAAGCCATGGCACTGCTGACCTCACTTGACCCTGCCCCGATGCGCGCGACCCGCATCGCCAATTTCTCTTGTCTCGCGGAACGGCTTGCCGCCTTTGCGCTTTTGCCTGATCGAGTGCCAACCTATGCGCCGATGGGGTTTCCTGTGATGCTGCGGCCAGAGCGGCGGGACGAGGTGCTAGCGGCTCTGCATGTGGCACGGATATTTGCGGCGGTGCATTGGCGCGACATTCCAGCGCCGGCGCATTTTCTGACCGACCACGCTCGGGCGGCGAGCCTCATCACTTTGCCGTGCGATCATCGGTACGGATTGCCCGAAATGGCGACCATCGCGGCATCTTTTTTAGCGGCCTGTCGGTGACACTGCTCGGCCGGTACCGCCGGGCAGGAATTTACGACTTCATATATTGGTCACGTTCTGACATCGAGTATTGCGGATAGTCAAAGTAATTGCAAAGAGACAAATGCCTGTGCACGACACCGCCGTAAATACCGGTCTCCCAGCCATTATTCCTCAGGATGATGTGCATCTGGTGATCCGACGAATCTTCCCATTTCAAAAGATGCGTCTGGACCGCGTCCGTCCGCAACGCCAGCAGCCGACCGGGGGGATTGAAGGGTGACTCGACATCGTAAGGGCCAATATCAGCCATTGTTCGTTCAGGCGACTCTAACTTTAAAGACTTTCTTTCGTTGGTTGTCAGACCCCGCCCTGAACGGGCCTGCAGAACGTCGGGATCGATGAAATCAGATTTGTCGATCATCGACCCAAGCATTGCCAGTTTGCGGTTGCTTTTCATCACTCCGAGCATGCGTTGTGCCCAGCAAGTTTCTTGCGGCGCGATGATCACATCGCTTTCAAGTGAAAAAAAGAACTCCCCGACTTCCTCGAGCCTTTCGGCAAAGAACGGAACAAACCATTCGCTGTCATTCTGATCCAGTAACAGCACTTCGTCGAACATGTGGCGTCTTGAAAAACCGTCAATTACCTTCTTGACAAGCGGATCACGGCTGCCCGAGTCGACAATCACAAATCGTATATTGGATTTTGTGGTGCGATAAAGACTATCGAGCGTAGCCCAGAGATAGATCGGTCTTTCGTAACTCATGATGAAGGTCGTCAGTGGTTTGGACATCATTTTCCCAAAGTTGTTGTACGGTCTTGGCAAGCATAACGGTTCATGCCCCCGATCATCCTGCCGGTTTGTCTCTAAGGGTGTCCCATAGATTGGATCACATGGCAAACGGTTGCCTCAGACGCGCAGCGCTAAGCTGCCTTTGGTAACCCGTTGTTTTTGGGAGGACCGGCGGATTTCTTCTTTTGGTCAATGACGTTATGCCACTGATACCCTTTGCGAACTTCCGCGCGACCTGGTGATTTTGGATCATGCGCCGGGCGTCCGATAGGGCGGAAAGTAGCGCGAGTTCGGGTCGGCATCCATTTCGGCGCAGAGCCGACCGAAAGCTGTGACATCATAGATTTGCCGGACGGCTCCCATTGGCACCCGTC
>JANLQT010000175.1:0-10638 GCA_031368035.1 Rhodobacterales bacterium
CACCCTACCCCTGAGATAACGGTTGTCCACCCGCCGAAACCTGAGTCACACCGGCAGTTTGCAGGGGGGAGAAGGGTCCATGACCGAAACACCGACAACCGAAACACCGACGACCGAAACACCGACAACCGGGACGGCCAAAGCGAACGGACCTTTGTGGGGCTCTGCGGCCAGTGACTGGGCCTCGATCCAGGAAGGTCAGTTCCGCGCCGGGTTTGAAGCGGCCTTCGCGCATTGCGGCGTCGGTCCGGGGACCGACGTTCTCGATGCCGGCTGCGGCGCCGGCATGGCCGCCCAGATCGCCGCCGCGCGTGGCGCCCGCGTCTCGGGCTTCGATGCCGCGGACGCCCTGCTCGCCATCGCCCGAACTCGGGTGCCAGCGGGCGATTTCCGACTGGCCGATCTTGAGGCTGTGCCCTTCGAGGATGACCGGTTCGACCTCGTCACCGGGTTCAATTCCTTCCAGTTCGCCAGCGACCCGGCCCGTGCGCTGGCCGAGGCGCGCCGCGTGGCACGGCCCGGCGGGCGTGTCGTGGTGATGACCTGGGGCCGCCCCGAAGGGATGGAGGCCGCCGCCATCGTCTCGGCCCTGCGCCCGCTGCTGCCGCCGCCAACGCCCGGCGCGCCCGGGCCCTTTGCCCTGCCCGACGAGGTCAAGCTGCGGGACTTCGCCCAGGCCGCCGGTCTGACGCCCGAGGATATCGTGGATGTAGACAGCCCCTGGGGATACAAGGACGAACCGACAGCCCTGCGAGGTCTCGGTTCCTCCGGCGTCGCGGCCCGCGCCCGCGGCCTGACAAGTGCCGAGGCCGTGAACGATGCCCACCGCGCCGCCCTCGCCGCGTTCCGCCAGAACGACGGCTCCTTCAGGATCGGCGCGACCTGTCGTTTTCTTGTGGCGCGGGCCTGACCCCATCCGCTCAAGGCCACTCAGTGAATGCCCGCCCAACGGGTCTCGAAGTTAGGGTTTCAGCCGGCCCGGATTGACCCGTTTGGCGCGGTGGGGCGCGCCGTTTCTGCAGGGAAAGCCAGGCAGAGGCAGCACCCAGAAATCTGACGCCCGGCCCGGGCAATCATGCTAGTTTTGCAGGAAATCAAGGTCACTGACCGGGAAGCACCAGGGAGATTGCATCATGCCGTCCGCGACCGTCATCAGGATCGACCGGGAAACGCCGCTGGAAACCTGGCCGGATTTTCCGGAAAGCGAAATCTCGTCGGGCACGCGGGCTTCGAAAGGCAAGATGCTTTTGGAGGATGCTGCCGTCGGCCTGCGCATCGGGCTTTGGGAGGCGGAAGCCAACCTTGGTCGCTGGATGGACTGGCCCTGCGACGAGTTCATGGTCATTCTGGAAGGCGAGGTCGTCATGGTCGAGGCAGACCGTGAAACAGTGATCGGCCCCGGCGAGTGCTTCTTCATCCCCAAGGGCCGGCGCTGCATCTGGAACCAGGCCGGATATGTCAAGAAGATCATGGTGTTGTTTGACGTCTCCCCCGGCCAGCCGGCACCGGAGGCCCAAAGGATACGCATGATAGATCCGGCGACGCCGCTTGCCCCGATCCCGGCGCCCGACGCCGCGATCCTGCTCTCGGCGACGCCAACGCAGCAGGCCTGTACCGTAACCAGTGATGCTTCGGGGCAGCTGACGGTCGGTCTGTGGCAATCCACCGCCTATGAGCGCATCCCAGTGACCGCACCCCACCACGAGGTGATGCATCTGCTGGAGGGCAGCATGACATTGACCGACGGGGCCGGCCGCTCGCAGACATTTGGACCGGGCGAGACGCTTCTGGTGCCGCTTGGCACGCAAAACGCCTGGAAAAGCACCGGGACCGTCCGCAAGATCTTTTGCAGCATAAAGCCCCTGACCTGAGGCGCAGCGCCGGGCAGGGCGGGCCTATCGCCGTCAAACCGGTCTTGCACACAGGCATGGCAGGGCAATGCTGCTGCGATTTCACGCCAATCGTGGTTAATGCCGTCTGAACAAAAAACTTGAAATCAATGTAGTTCAAAGACTTCCCCAAGATTTCACGCGTGAAATCCCTTGGATTTCACAGCCGCGAATACATGCCCTCATAGATCGGCATCAGCGTCTCGGTCTCGAACAGGCTCGACACGCTCGTCCCGTTCCAGATGTTCAGGATCGCCTGCGCAAAGATCGGCGCCGTCGGCACGATGCGGATGTTCTTCGAGGCCTTCACTTCTTCGGACGGCTCGATGGAATCCGTGATCACCAGCGATTTCATCGACGACCCCGCCACCCGCTCCACCGCGCCCTTCGACAGCACCCCATGGGTGATATAGGAATGCACCTCGCGCGCCCCCTCGGCCATCAACAGATCGGCCGCCTTGCACAGGGTCCCCGCCGTATCCACGATGTCATCGACGATGATGCAGCACTTGTCCTTGACGGATCCGATCACCGTCATCTCGGCGATCTCCCCCGCCTTCTCGCGCCGCTTGTCCACGATCGACAGGGGCGCGTTGATCCGCTTGGCCAACTCGCGCGCCCGGGCCACACCGCCCACATCGGGCGAGACGACCATGATGTCGGCCAGCTTGTCCTTGAAATTGTGCTCGATATCCAAGGCGAAGATCGGCGAGGCATAAAGGTTGTCCACCGGAATGTCGAAGAACCCCTGAATCTGCGCCGCATGCAGGTCCAGCGTCAGCACCCGGTCGATCCCGGCCTCGGCGATCATGTTGGCGACCAGCTTGGCGGTGATGGGCGTGCGCGCCTTGGCCCGCCGGTCCTGCCGCGCATAGCCGAAATAGGGGATGACGGCGGTGATCCGCGTCGCCGACGACCGGCGCAGCGCGTCGGTCATGATCAACAGCTCCATCAGGTTGTCGTTGGCGGGCCGCGAGGTGGACTGGATGATGTACATGTCCTCGCCCCGGACATTCTCATAGACCTCGACGAAGATTTCCTGATCGTTGAACCGCTCGACCCGGGCCGAGACCAGGTTCACCGACACGCCCCGGTGCAGCGACATGCGGCGGGCAATGGATTTGGCGAGGGTCTGGTTGGCATTGCCGGCAATGAGCTTCGGCTCGGTGATGGCGGGCATTCAGGGGTCCTTCCGCGGGGCCAGCGTGGGATGCTGGCGGGGGATGCCAGCGTGGGAATCGGGGGCACGTTGACACCGCTTACCAACCTTCTACCGTCTTGCAAACGTCATGTTCGCGGCTGCGGCATTTCGACTGGGGAATAGACCCCGAAGGGGCGCGAAAGCCGATGAAAGCCGAACTGCATCAAGACGCCCATGCGGGCCTGTATTGGCGGCACTGGCCCCGCCCCAATGGCAAGCCAGTGCTTGCCCTGCATTGCTCGCTTAGCCACGGCGGCGAATGGGCGGGCCTTGCCGGCGCCCGGCCCGAGTTTGACGTCACCGCCCCCGACCTGACCGGCCATGGCCGGATGCCGGTCTGGGACGGCAGCTCGGACCTGCACCGCGCCAGCACCGATATCGCCCAGACCCTCGCCCAACGCATCGGTCACGGCGCCCCGATCGACGTCATCGGCCACAGCTTCGGCGGCACCGTCGCCCTGCGCCTCGCGCTGGAACGCCCGGACCTGATCCGCCGCCTGATCCTGGTCGAACCCGTCCTCTTCGCCGCTGCCAAAGGCGCGGCCATCTGGCCCGCCTATCTGGCCGAGCATGACGCGCTGGAAGCGCTTCACGCCCAGGGAGACGACACCGCCACGGCCAAGCGGTTCCTGCAGGTCTGGGGCTCGGGCGATCCGATCGAGGCGCTGCTGCCAAACCTGCGCGCCTACATGATCCAGCGCATCGGGCTTGTCATGGCGCTGGACGAGAACCTTAACCGGGACGCCTTCGGCCTTCTGGCCCCCGGCCGGCTGGAAGGCCTGCACCGCCCCGTCCTTCTGGTGCAGGGTGCTGCCAGTCCGCCGGTGGTGGCCGCGATCCATGCCGAGCTTGCCCATCGCCTGCCCGAGGCGCGGCAGGCCGTGATCCCGGGGGCCGGTCACATGCTGCCGGTGACCCATTCGGCCGCGCTGGCGGCGCCGGTCGGAGAGGCTCTGGCCTGACCCGCCGAAGACGTGTCCGCTGCGGACACTTTTTCGCGCCCTTCGAAATCAAAGGGTTACATTTTCATTTTTACGAAGCGTTAGGATTCTTTCGTCGCAAACCGGGGGCTGGCGAGCGGCAATTCAGGGCATCAGCGCCGCCAGAAGCGCGTCCACATCGGCGGGCGTGGTGGACCAACTGGCCACTAGACGCGCACCCTCCATCCCGGCTGGACCGGCCATCGTGTTATAGACGGCGCCCCGCGCCGCAGCCCGCCCATTGGTGCCGGGGGCAAAGACCGGGAACAGCATATTGGCTGGTGCCGGGTGTTGCAAATGCGCCCCCGGCACCTGCGCCAGCCCTTGGGCCAGACGCGCGCCCATGGCATTGGCCCGTCCGGCCAGCCGCAGCCACAGCCCGTCCCGTAGATAGGCCGCCATTTGGGCAGCGAGGAACCGATGCTTGGACATCAGATGCCCCGCGCGCTTGCGACGCAACTCGAATTCCCAGGCTTTGGAGGGATCGAACAGCACCACCGCCTCGACTGCGATGCAGCCGTTCTTGGTGCCGCCCAGCGACAGGACGTCAACGCCCGCCTTCCAAGTCATCTCGGCCGGGGAGGCCCCGGTCGCCACCAGCGCATTGGCAAGGCGTGATCCGTCCATATGACATGGCAGCCCCGCATCCCGGGCCAAAGTGGTCAGGGCTGAAACCTCCGCAGGCGTATAGACTGTGCCCTCCTCAGTCAGGTTTGTCAGTGTCAGCATGGCGCGCTGCACGCTGTGCACATAGCGTTCGGGCACGCGGTCCAGCGCGGCGACAAGGCTTTGCGGCGTGATCTTGCCGGACGGCCCCGGCACGCCGATCAGCTTGGCACCGGCGGCAAAGAACTCGGGTGCGCCGCATTCGTCCACCGCCGCATGGGCCGTCTCGTGCAGGAACACCGCGCCCCAGGGCGGGGTCATCAGGGCGATGGCAAGGGCATTGGCGGCAGTGCCCGAGGTGACAAGAAACACCTCTGCTTCCGGCGCCTCGAACACGTCCCGCACCAGTGCGGTCGCTTCGGCCGTCAGCGCATCGGCGCCATAGCTTCGTGCGTATCCGGCATTGGCGCGGGCCAGTTCGGCCATGATTTCAGGCGCGGCGCCCGAGCCGTTGTCAGACGCAAAGAACATCAGGGGGTTTCCTCGATCACGTAATCGTCCCAGTCGTCTTCGGGCACTTCCGCCTCGCTGACCGTCCAGCCCCGCACCGACATGCCGGCCTTGTGCGTGCTTTGCGGATCGCCGGTCAGCAGCGGGTGCCAGTCGGGCAGGGGCTTGCCTTCAAACAGCAGGCGGTAGGCGCAAGTGCGCGGCATCCAGTAAGCAACTTTCGGCAGCGTCTTGGGCGACAAGCGCACGCATTCCGGCACGAAGGCATGGCGGTTTTCATATTTGGCGCAACGGCAGGTTTGCCCGTCCAGCAGCTTGCAGGCGACGCGGGTGAATTCCACCTCGCCGGTGTCCTCGTATTCCAGCTTGTTCAGGCAGCACTTGCCGCAGCCATCGCAAAGCGCCTCCCATTCGGGGGTGGTCAGGGATTTCAGGGGCAGTTTCCAGAATTCGGATCTCATGGCGCGCAAGGTGCTGCGGGACGCCAGAAAAGGGAAGGGGCGATTGTGCCGGCGCTTGTCTTCGGCCGATGATTTTTCTTCGAAAAATCAGGCCACCCCGGCGGGGGTCGGGGCCGGAATTTTCGAAGGAAATTCGTAGGCCCGAACGATGGGCGAGATTGTGCAAGATCGGCCAATCATGGTTAACCGATTCTGAACAGAATTTACGATAGTGTGGAACATCAACAGGATATGCGGTTTTGCACGCGTGCAAGAGTCCGAATTTCACACCCCTTGCACACCCAAGAGCCGCTCCCGGGCCAGAACGCAATCCGCCGCCATCTGGTCCAGCAGGCCCTGAAGCCCGTCGAATTTCATCTCAGGCCGCAGATAATCGACCAGCGCGACCGACAGGTGATGGCCATAAAGATCGCCGGTGAAATCGAAGAGGAAACTCTCAAGGTTCGGAACCGTCCCGCCGAATTGGGGACGCACCCCAAGGCTGGCCGCGCCGATATGGTCCCCCGCCTGCGGGCCGGTCAGGATGGTGACCTTGACCGCATAGACCCCCAGCTTGGGCAAGTGCAGCCCCGCCAGCGACATGTTGGCGGTGGGATAACCCAGCTCGCGCCCGCGCTTTTCCCCATGCACCACTTCGCCGTCGATCCGGTGCCAGTGGCCCAGCATGTCTGCCGCATCGCGCGGGCGCCCCTCGGCCAGCGCAAGGCGGATCGCGGTCGAGGACACTTCCATCCCCGCGCCGTCGCGCACCAGATCGGCAATGGTCACGTCAAAGCCGAAGTCGCGGCCCAGGGCCGCCAGGTCCAGTGCGCCGCCCGCCCGGCCCTTGCCGAACTTGAAATCCGCGCCCACGACGACATGGGAGACGCCAAGACCGTCCACCAGCACCTCGCGCACGAAGGCTTCGGGGGTCAGCGAGGCCAGATCGCGGGTGAAGGCCAGCTCGTACAGATCTTCCACCCCCAGCCTGGCCAGCCGGTTTGCCCGGCTTTCGGCGTTCATCAGCCGGAAGGGCGGCGCCTCGGGGGCAAAGACCTGACGCGGATGCGGCTCGAACGTCACGACGCCCAGACGGCCTTGGGCGCGGGCAATGTCGATCACCACCTGATGGCCCCGGTGCAGCCCGTCAAAATTGCCCATGGCAACCGAGGCTCCCCGCGCCTCGGTCTGCAAGACGGGCCAATTGTGGTGTATCCGCATCAAGCCCTCGTGGCCGACTTCAAACCTGCACTCGTATTGCCCACGGCGAGGCGGGTTTCAAGGCCGCGCCGCGCCAGCGCGGGTTCAGCGCAGCTTGCCGATGGCAAAGGTGGCGGACAGTTGGGCTTTGGAAAGCCACGGCTCCAGAAGCCGGGCCTGCGGGGCTTCGGGGTCTGGCCCGAATTCTTCCGCCGAAATGCCGCCGGTTACGAACAGAGTGTCCAGCCCTTCGCCCATACCGCCCTGAATGTCGGTGTTGATCCCATCGCCGATGCACAGGATTTGGGGGGCTCGGCTTGTGGTCAGCGCGGCGAGGCGGCGGCGCGCCATGTCGTAAATCGGGGGATGGGGTTTGCCGAAGTAAAGGACGCGGCCCCCCATCGCCTCGTAGTCGCGGGCCAGCGCCCCGGCGCACCACAGCCGCTTGTCGCCGAAATCCACCACGATGTCCGGATTGGCGCACAGCATCGGCAGGCCGTAGTTCTTCAGCCGCATCAGGGTCATGTGGTAGTCTTCTGGCACTTCGGTCATGTCATCGCGCAGGCCGGTGCACACGCAGCCTTCCGCGTCTTCCAGCGCGACGCGGGCGATCGGCTGCTGGCTGGCGGCCACGTCCTGCAGGTCTTCGGCAAAATCGGTGAAGAACGGCTCGTCCTTGTCGGCGCCGATGAAATAAACCTTGCGGCCCACCGCGCCGGTCAGCAGCGCATATTGCGCCGCATCGCCCGAGGTAACGACCTCGTCCCAGGCGTCGCGCGGGCAGCCCATGCGGTCCAGTTGCGCCACGACCGAGGATCTGGGGCGGGGGGCGTTGGTCAGCAGCAGCACGAGGCCGCCGCGCTGGCGGTAGGCTTGCAGGGCGGCGACGGCGGCGGGGAACGGGTGCTTGCCGTCGTGCAGACACCCCCACAGGTCGCAGAACACCGCGTCGTAGCGAGAGGAAACGTCGGCGAGGGTTTGGATGATTTCGGCCATAAGTACCCCGGGGAGTCGGTAGGATGGGCATTCATGCCCATCGCCCGAGTTACATCTTCAGTGCCGGGATGATCTGCTTCTTGCGGCTCATGATGCCGGGCAGAACCACGGTGTCACCGGTGACGTTGCAGGCGAACGAGGCTTCGGCGATGCGCTTGACCAGGTCATTCGGCACCAGAAGCGTGGCCTCTTCCTTCAGGATGTCGATCACGAACAACAGCACCTGATCGGCGCCGTCTTCCGATGCGACGCCCGGCATGGATGCCATCAGCGAGGCTTTGCGGTCGAGAATGATTTTCGGCGCGGTGGTTTCCAGCACCGAAATCCGCAGCTCCTTGCCGTCGATGGTGTATTCCTTGCTGTCCATGCGCAGCAGCGCCGCGTCCGAGAAGCTGGAGACATCGGACTTCGCTTCGAACAGTTTGGTGGCCAGGTCGGGGATCGAAACGCCCAGATCGGCGGCGAGCTTTTCGGCGACGGCCTTGTCATGCGGCGTGGTGGTCGGGCTGCGGAATTCCAGCGTGTCGGACAGGATGCAGGACAGCATCGCGCCTTTGATCCCGCGCGGGGCCTTGGCGAGGTCCGCGCCCATCAAATCGTGCAGGATCGTCGCGGTGCAGGCCAGCGGGCGGATGGTGATGTCGATGGGCAGCCTGGTCTTGAGGCCGCCGACCAGCATGTGGTGGTCGATGATGCCTTGCAGCTTGCAGTCATTGATCCCTGACGGCAGTTCGGCCGGGTTGTTGGTGTCCACGATCACCACATTGTCGTCGGCGGTCACGTCCGAGATGATCTCGGGCTTGGTCAGGTCCCAATGCTTCAACATGAACAAGGCTTCGGTGTTGGGCTCTCCCAACAGCACCGCCTTGGCCGGGGTGCCTTTCACCTCGGTCAGATACCAGGCCCAGATGATCGGCGAGCCGGTGGAATCGGTGTCGGGGGATTTGTGGCCGAAGACGAGGGTGGTCATGGGATACCTTTGGCAGGGGAATTTGCCCGGGCTTATAGGGGCGCACGGCGGGAATGTCACGGGTGGGAGACTGGGGCGGGTTGCCTCAGGTCGGCGTCGCGCGGAATTCCTGCCGGGCCATCCAATGGTTCTGACGGCTACCGGGGTTCGCGCCGCATTGCGGCAATCGGTGGTGATTTCCCCGCCTGCATCTCACCGATCACTTCAAATCCGTGTTTGCGGTAGAACGGCGTGTTGGCTGGGTTGGTGTTCTCAAGGTACGCCACCGTTCGGTCCGCGTCACAGCGCGTCAGAACGTGGTTCACCAGTGATGAGCCATAGCCTCTGCCCTGCGCCAGCGGATCCGATGCAACAAACGCCAGATGCCAGAACGGTTCCCTGGGGCTGATCGCGTCTATCTTTTCCAAAACCACCAAGGCATCTTCGAGAACCCGGGGCGGCAACACCGCTTCGAAATGTGCCACGAGGCCAGCTTCATCCGGATGGGCGTTCGGCGGCAACCACAGGGCGGCGGCGTTTTCACCACGGACCTTGAAAGCGGCTTGATGGTCAAATGCCGCCCCGCCGAACCGCATCAGCAGGGTGCGAAAATGCTTCAGATAAGTGTCGGACCCGGGATAGAGCCACCTCATGATCGGATCGGCGACGAAGCCGAGGGTTAGTACGTCGAGGATGGTGTCTTCAGGTGCCGCAGTCTCAACAGTTGTCATGACAGTGCTCCAGAGCCTTCAAGCCGCAGCCTGGGAAATGGCGTTCACGGGAGGATACAGAGAATCTGCATCTGAGACTGTTCCTATCACAGGCACCATTCCTCGACTACGCGCTTGGCAAGGAGGGATTTCAAAGCGCGGCGTGGGTCTGTTGGGCATGATTTGCCGAGGATAGCGCAGTTGGGGCAGTCGGCTGAACCCGGCAATTTTCCGCGTGCAGGTGTTGACAGACGCCCCTCCCAAGCCTAACTGACCCATCGTTAGCACTCGCACCATGTGAGTGCTAAGAGTACAAAACCTGGATACCCAAGGGAGTGACCCAGATGGCATTTAACCCATTGCATGACCGCGTGCTGGTGCGCCGCATCGAAGGCGAAGACAAGACCAAGGGTGGGCTGATCATCCCCGACACCGCCAAGGAAAAGCCCGCAGAAGGCCAAGTCGTTTCGGTTGGCCCCGGCGCGCGCAAGGACTCGGGCGAGCTGATCGCGCCGTCCGTCAAGGCCGGTGACAAGATCCTGTTCGGCAAATGGTCGGGCACCGAGATCAAGCTGGACGGCGAAGACATGCTGATCATGAAGGAAAGCGACATCCTCGGCGTGTTCGCCTGAGTTTGCCGCAAGGTGCGTGAGATCACGCACCCTACCCATCAATTTTGAGGAGCTAAACCAATGGCTGCTAAAGATGTACGTTTTGAAAGCGATGCCCGCGACCGCCTGCTGCGCGGCGTGAACATCCTCGCCGACGCCGTCAAGGTGACGCTGGGCCCGAAAGGCCGCAATGTCATCCTCGACAAGTCCTTCGGCGCCCCGCGCATCACCAAGGACGGTGTGACGGTTGCCAAGGAAATCGAACTGTCCGACAAGTTCGAAAACATGGGCGCCCAGATGGTGAAGGAAGTCGCTTCCCGCACCAATGACGAAGCGGGCGACGGCACCACCACCGCCACCGTGCTGGCGCAAGCCATCGTCAAGGACGGCATGAAGTCCGTCGCTGCCGGCATGAACCCGATGGACCTGAAGCGCGGCATCGACAAGGCCGTGACGGTCCTGGTCGAGGAGCTCAAGAAGCAGAGCAAGCCCACCACCACGAGCAAGGAAATTGCCCAGGTCGGCACCATCTCGGCGAACAGCGAC
>JANLQT010000205.1:0-3262 GCA_031368035.1 Rhodobacterales bacterium
TGCTGGACGAGGAGGCAACGGCGGCTCTGGTGCCCTTGGCGGTGGCGGCGCTGGGGGGGCCGTTGACGGTTCTGGTCAACAACGCCTCGATCTTTGAATACGATTCGATCCAGACCGCGACCAAGACCTCGTGGGACCGGCACATCGGCTCGAACCTGCGCGCGCCTTTCGTGCTGATCCAGCATTTTGCGGCGCAAGCGCCCAAGGCGGTGCCCGATGCGGCGGGAGAGCCGGTGGCGCAGGCGGTGGTGGTCAACATGATCGACCAGCGGGTCTGGAAGCTGACACCGAACTTCATGACCTATACGCTGGCCAAGGCGGCGCTGTGGACGCTGACCCAGACGGCGGCGCAGGCGCTGGCGCCGGATATCCGCGTCAACGGCATCGGCCCCGGCCCGACGATGCAGGGCGCGCGGCAAAGCGAGGGTCATTTCAGTCGCCAGCGCGCGGCAACGATCTTGCAGCGCGGGGCGGGGCCGGCGGATGTCGTGGCGGCGCTTGGATTTTTCCTCGATTCGCCTTCGGTGACCGGCCAGATGATCGCCGTGGATGGCGGCCAGCATCTGGGCTGGCAGACCCCGGATGTGCTGGGCGTGGAGTAACCCGCCAATCAAACTGCGCGAGTTGTCCACTTTCGAACCCCGATCACCATTCCGTTACAAATTGTTCATCAATTTCAGGATGTTGACCTGTGGGTAAGAAATCTTTGCAGCAAAATCAATTGCTTATCATTTCGCCTATTTTTTAAGCAAACCAACGAAGCCGCCCTAGAACAAGGGATTTTTGGCCTTCCCGAAAACTTCTCCCTAAACTTATCCACAGAAACGGTGGATTCCTTCCCTCTTGCGACAGGGCTAGGAACGTTGCAGCAGAGGCGCAGAATCGATGCGCTTGGAATGAGGATTTCGTGACCGACACCGAAGCACCCATACCCAACCTTCGCCTGGGGGCCGAGGTCATTCAGGACTATCTGAAGACGCTGGATTCCTCGCCCGGGGTCTATCGGATGCTGAATGCCAAGGGAGAGGTCCTGTATGTCGGCAAGGCGCGCAATCTGAAGGCGCGGGTGTCGAACTATGCGCGGGATTACGGGCACAGTTTGCGCATCGCGCGGATGATCGCCGAGACCGCGACGATGATGTTCCTGACCACAAGGTCGGAAACCGAGGCGCTGCTGCTGGAACAGAACCTGATCAAGCAGCTTCACCCGCGCTATAACGTGCTGCTGCGGGACGACAAGAGCTTCCCGAACATCCTGATCGGCAAGGAGCATCCGTTTCCGCAGATCAAGAAGCACCGGGGCAAGAAGACCGAGAAGGGCAGCTATTTTGGCCCCTTTGCCGGGGCGGGGGCGGTGAACCGGACGCTGAACCAGTTGCAGAAGGTGTTCCTGCTGCGGAACTGTTCAGACAGCATGTTCGAGGGGCGGACGCGGCCCTGTTTGCAGTATCAGATCAAGCGCTGTTCGGCGCCTTGCGTCGGCAAGATCGACGAGGCCGGATATGCCGCTTTGGTGGGCGATGCGGAGCGGTTCCTGCAGGGCAAGACCACCACGGTGCAGTCAAATCTTGCGGCGCAGATGGGGGCGGCGAGCGCGGCGATGGAGTTTGAACGCGCCGCCGCCCTGCGCGACCGGATCAAGGCGCTGACGCAGATCCAATCCTCGCAGGGCATCAACCCGGCAAGCGTCGCCGAGGCGGATGTGGTGGCGCTGCATCTGGACCACGGGCAGGCCTGCGTGCAGGTGTTCTTCATCCGCGCGCATCAAAGCTGGGGCAACCGGGATTTCTATCCCAAGACCGCGGGCGCGGAGGAGCCCGAGATCATGGAAGCGTTCCTGGCGCAGTTCTATGACGACAAGGAGCCCCCGCGGCTGATCCTGCTGTCGCATGGGATCGAGAATGAAGACCTGATGCTGCAACTGCTGGCCGACCGCGCCGGGCGCAAGGTCGAGATTGCGGTGCCGCAGCGGGGCGAAAAGGCGGAACTGGTCGAGAACGCGGCGCGGAACGCCAGGGAAAGCCTGGCGCGGCGGATGAGCGAAACTTCGACGCAGAACAAGCTGCTGGAGGGCCTGGCGGAGGCGTTTGATCTGGACGGCCCGCCGAAACGGATCGAGGTCTATGACAACGCGCATATTCAGGGATCCGACGCGGTGGGCGGGATGATCGTGGCGGGGGCGGAAGGGTTTGTGAAAAGCCAGTACCGGAAGTTCAACATCAAGACCGCAGCGGGCAAGAACAGCGACGACTTCGGCATGATGCGCGAAGTGCTGACGCGGCGGTTTGAACGCCTGCTGAAGGAGGATCCCGAGCGGAAGGGCGACATGTGGCCCGACCTTCTGCTGATCGACGGCGGGGCGGGGCAGGTTTCGGCGGTGGGGGGGATCTTGTCGGAGTTGGGGGTCGATGACATTGCGATGATCGGGGTTGCCAAAGGCATCGACCGCGATGCCGGAAAAGAGGAATTCTACCGCGAGGGGCTGCCGGTGAAGGCGTTGCCGCGCGGCGATCCGGTGTTGTATTTCGTGCAGCGCCTGCGCGACGAGGCGCACCGCTGGGCCAATGGCGCCCACCGGGCGAAGCGAAGCAAAAGCATCGTCGCCTCGCCGCTGGACGAGATTGCGGGGGTGGGGGCAACACGCAAGCGGGCGTTGCTGGCGCATTTCGGCAGTGCAAAGGCAGTGGCGCGGGCCACGCTGACCGATCTTCAGGCGGTGCCGGGGATTTCAGGGGCCATGGCCGAGACGGTGTACAACCATTTCCGCGAGAAGGGGTAAGGCGCGGTTCCGGGTCAAAACCGGGGGCAGACCGGCCCCGTGGGACCGATCCGAGGGCGGAAGCCCGCGCAGATTGCGCGGGCCATGGCTTGTGGCCTGCGCCGAGGGTCAGCCGCCTTCCGCGTCACCGCCCGAGTCGCCACCGCCAGAATCGCCACCGCCCGAATCGCCACCCGCGTCGCCGCCCGAATCGCCGCCATCCGAGCCGGTATCATCCGCGGCGCTGTCAGCGGCATCCGCCGTGCCGTCGCCATTGGCGTCGGCATCGGAAATGTCGGGCTGGCCATCGGCGTCGCTGTCGATATTGGGATCGGTCCCGTCGCCGTCGCCACCTTCATCCGTCGCGAATTCCTCTGAGCTCGCCTCGGCTTCGATCACCTGTTCGGAAGAGGCGTAACTCTCGCTGATCTCGGACGAGTATTCCGACGTGTATTCCTCATACGAGAAACTTTCCGAGGTGGTGCTGGACCAGCTGGACACCGT
>JANLQT010000214.1:0-4060 GCA_031368035.1 Rhodobacterales bacterium
ACATCGTCAGCTATATCACCGGTGTGAAGGGCAATGCCGAGGGCGCCTACGCCTGATCCAGGCCGGACAAAAATTCAGATCGAACACATCCGGGCCTGACCTGGGACAAGGAGAATGATGACACTAAGATTTGGGCTTCTGGGTGCCGGGCGCATCGGCAAGGTGCATGCCAAGGCCGTGTCGGCGGATGCCAATGCCGTGCTGGTGGCGGTGGCTGATGCCATGCCCGCCGCCGCCGAAGCGATCGCCAAGCAATACGGCTGCGAGGTGCGCACGATTGACGCGATCCTCGCCGCGAAAGACATCGACGCGGTGGTGATCTGCACCCCGACCGACACCCATGCCGACCTGATCGAAAAGTTCGTCAAGGCGGGCAAGGCGGTGTTCTGCGAAAAGCCGATCGATCTGTCACTGGCCCGCGTCAAGACCTGTCTGGAGGTCGTCCGCGCCGCCAAGGGCACGCTTATGGTCGGCTTCAACCGCCGGTTCGACCCGCATTTCGCCGCCGTGAAGGCCGAGATTGCCAAAGGCTCGATTGGCGAGGTGGAGATGATCACCATCACCTCGCGCGACCCCGGTGCGCCGCCGGTGGACTACATCAAGCGTTCGGGCGGGATTTTCCGCGACATGACGATCCATGATTTCGACATGGCGCGGTGGCTGCTGGATGAAGACGTAACCGAGGTTTCGGCCATGGCCGCCGTACTGGTGGACAAGGCGATTGGCGAGGCGGGCGACAGCGACAGCGTGCAGGTGATGCTGAAAACTGCGACCGGCAAGATGGCGATCATCTCGAACTCGCGCCGGGCGACTTATGGCTATGACCAGCGGATCGAGGTGCATGGGTCCAAGGGTGTCGTGTCGGCGGAAAACCAGCGGCCGGTGTCGATCGAGGTGGCCAATGGCGCGGGCTATACCCGTCCGCCGCTGCATGACTTCTTCATGACGCGTTATACCGAGGCTTATGCTGCCGAAATTGCGGGCTTCATCAAGGCGGTGACGGACAAGAAGGCCGCCAATCCGTCGGGCGAAGACGGGCTGAAGGCGCTGGCGCTGGCGGAAGCGGCGCTGAAATCGGTCAAGGAAGGCCGCACGGTCAAGATGTCGGAAGTCTGAAGACGCGGCAGGTTCGCGCTTCTTTCTGCACCTGATCTTGCCAAATTCAAACGCTGTGCCCGGCTGACCGGGCGCAGCGTTTTGCTTATCCGCGACCTGACACCGCGCCAAATCGCCGCTAAGCTTGCGCCTCGGTCGGCAGAAGGCGCAGCACCCGCATGGCAATCACCCTGAAAGACGTGGCCGAACGGGCAGGGGTGTCGCGGGCGGCGGTGTCCAGGGTGTTCACGCACGGGGCCTCGGTTTCGGCCAAGACCCGCGCCAAGGTGGTGCTGGCGGCGGGCGAGCTGGGCTACAGCCCGAACATTCTGGCCCGCAGCCTGACGACGCGAAAGACCCAGCTGGTGGGGCTGGTGTCGAACAACTTTCACAACCCGGTTTTCCTGCAGATTTTCGATCTGTTCACCCGCGGGCTGCAAGAGGCGGGATTGCGGCCGCTGCTGGTCAATTTGTCGGATGAAACCGACCCTAAGCGATCCGTCCAGTTGTTGCGGCAGTATTCGGTGGACGGGGTCATCGTGGCGTCCTCGCATGTGCGCGATGGCTTTGCGGCGGCGTTTCAGGCGGCGGGGGTGCCGGTGGTGCATGCCTTTGGCCGCGCCACGGCGGCGCCAGTGGTGGCGGTCGTCGGCATCGACAATGTGGGCGCCGGGCGCATGGCGGCAATGACGCTGATGGCGCGCGGCTATCGGCGGATCGGGTTTATGGGCGGGCCGCAGGATGCCTCCACCACGCAGGATCGCGAGCAGGGATTTGTAGAGACGGCTGCGGCGGAGGGTGTTTCGGCCAGCGTCAGCTTTGCCGGGGCCTATAGTTTCGATGCCGGCCGGACCGAGATGGCGCGGCTGCTGCGCGGGCCCCGGGCCGAGGCGTATTTCTGCGCCGATGACGTGTTGTCGATCGGCGCGCTGTCGGCGATCCGCGATGCGGGTCTGGCGGTACCGGGCGAGATCGGGGTGATCGGGCTGAACGACATGGCGATGTCGGGCTGGGCCGGGATTGATCTGACGACGATCCACCAGCCCTTTGCTTCCATTGTGGACGCCTCGATCCAGATGATCCGGCAGCGGTTTGCCGCGCCCGAGTGGTTGCCCGAAGCGCGGTTGTTCCCCTGCCACATCGTCGAACGGGCGACGCTTCGCCCGCTGGCCTAGCGGAACAGCCTGGGCCGCGCATCGACCCAGGTGCCTTCGGCCTTGGCCGAGGCCACCGCGGCGTGGATCGCGGCGATGGAGCGCAGGCCATCCTCGGCGGTGGGGAACAGCGTCACCGCCGGATCGGGGGTGGTGCCCGCCGCCCTTGCGCGCAGGCTTTCGCCCAGATCGCGGTAGATGTTGCCGAAGGCCAGCGGCATGCCCTCGGCATGGCCCACCGTCACCCGGCTGGCGCAGTCGGCCTCGGGCGACAGGTTCCCCTCGCCACGCTCGATCACTTGCAGGCGCTGGCCAAGCGGCATGTAGAAAAGCTGGTTGGGCTGTTCTTGTGACCAGCGCAGCCCGCCGGTTTCGCCGAAGACCTGAAGGGTCAGCCCGTGCTGGCGCCCGATGGCGACGGAGGAGGTCCAGAGCCTGCCAACCGTGCCGCTGTCCATGCGGAAGTTGACCATGGCGTCATCCTCCAGCACGCGGGAGGGCAGACACGAGGCGAAGTCGGAGGACAGTTTGGCGACCTCTTGTCCGGTGACGAACGAGGCCATGTGCAGCGCGTGGATGCCGCAATCGGCGAACTGGGCCGACACCCCCGCCTGCGCCGGGTCATAGCGCCAGCGCACCCTTGGGTTGTCGGCATCGGCGGCGTTGGCGTGGTGGCCGTGGGCGAATTCAGCCACCACCAGCCTGATCTTGCCCAGATCGCCCCGCGCCACCATGGCCCGCATGTGCCGCACCAGCGCATAGCCGGTGTAGCCGTAATTCACCGCGCAAATCTTGCCGGTCTTGCGGGCGGTCAGCACCAGGTCCTCGGCCTCGGCCTCGGTCACGGTCATCGGCTTTTCGCACAGGACGTTGAAGCCGGCCTCAAGAAAGGCCTTGGAAATCTCGTAATGGGTGGAATTGGGCGTCGCCACGGTGACCAGATCGATCCGGTCGGGGCGGGCGGCCTCACCGGCGAGCATCTCGCGCCAGTCGCCATAGGAGCGGCCCGCGGCCAGACCCAGGCGCTGGCCGAAATCGCGTCCCGCCGCCGCGTTGTGGTCCAGCGCGCCCGCCGCAAAGGTGAAATAGCCGTCCAGCCCCGCGGCCAGCCGGTGCGCCGGTCCGATCTGGCTGCCTTCGCCGCCGCCAATCATGCCCCAGTTCAGTCGTGTCATGGCAAAGTTCCCCTAGAATCCGATGGAGGACAGATAGGCCCGGTTAGCACGGGCATCATCGACAGGCGAGGTCCCGCCCAAGGGATCGCAATCCTGCTCGACCGTACACCAGCCCTCGAACCCTGCATCCAGCAGCACCTGCCGCACGGCCGGGAAATCGACGTCGCCGGTGCCGAGGTTGCAGAAGATGCCCTGCCCGCAGGCATCGTAGAACCCGGTGCGATTGGCCACGGCCTTTGCCTTGACCACAGGGTCGATGTCCTTGAAATGCATGTAGGACATCCGGCCGATGTGGCGGCGCATGAAGGCCACGGGGTCATAGCCCGCATAGGAATGATGGCCGGTGTCGAAACAGATTTTCAGCAGGTCTTCGTCCACCTCGTCCAGCAGGCGTTCCAGTTCCGGTTCAAAGTCGATGAACCCGGCGGCATGGGCGTGGATGGAGGTGGTCAGGCCGTGATCGGTGCCCAGCTTGGCCACGGTGCGGATGCGGTCCACGAAGGCGGTCCATTCGTCAGGGGCCATCCGTTCCGCCTCGGCCCAGCGTCCGGCGGTTGGCGCGCGCCGGGGCGAGATGGAATCGATCAGCACCAGATGCCGGGCGCCATGGGCCACCAGGGCCTTGCAGGTGCGGAC
>JANLQT010000681.1:0-1999 GCA_031368035.1 Rhodobacterales bacterium
CCGGACCTGCTGGACATTGCCCGAACCATCGAGGCCAGTGGCGCCGGTTTCCGCTCGCTCGCCGAGGACATCGACACCACCACTCCGGCGGGGCGGTTGATCTTCCATGTCTTCGCCTCGATCGCGCAGTTCGAACGCGAGCGTATCGCCGAGCGCACCCGCGAAGGTCTGGCCGCCGCCCGCGCCCGGGGCCGGGTGGGCGGCCGCCCCCCTGCACTGAGCCCGGGCCAGAAGGCCGAGGTGCGCAAGATGCGCGACGACGAGGGCCGCAGCCTGACCGAGATTGCAGCGCTGTTCCGCGTCAGCGTCAAGACGATCCGACGGGCGTAGGGTGCGGGCGTGACGCGCGTCACTCGCGGTTCCAGCGCCCCGACAAAGTGTCCGGATCGGCCCCGGCCAACAGCCGCAGCATCAGCCCGGCGCGGTAGGCCCTGATGCGGGTCAGCGCGCCAAAGGCCAGCGCGCGGCTGCGAAAGCCATGGATCCGGTCCGAGGTCAGAAGTCGCGGCAGCTCAACCAAAGGAGAGGGCGCCATAGCGAGGGCCTTGAGAGCAAAGCGCAGGCGACCGGAAGCCCCGCGCGCCTTTACATAATCATGCGCGGTCTGGCGGTCCCATTTCCGGGCCAGTTCAGCAAAGCTCGCCCGCGCCGGGTGATAGACTTTCATGTCTGGCACATAGCGGATCACGAACCCAAGGGCCGTGGCGCGCTGGCCCCAGTCGCGGTCCTCGGCTACGCCAATGCCGGCGAAGGGACCGACGGCGGCCAGCACTTCGCGCCGCACCACCAGATTGCCGGTGCCGGTGAAGCCTTCGCGGGCGATGTAGCGGTCCATCCGATAGGCATAGACGCTTTCATAGGCCTCGATCGCGGTCAGGCAGGCGGGGTCGGCGCAAGCGATCCGCACATCGCCGCCCAGGATCGTGGCAGCGGGGTCCGCCATTGCGGCCTCGGCTGCCGCAAGCCAGCCTGGGTCGGCCAGACAGTCAGAATCGATGAAGGCGAGGATGTCTCCTGAGGCGGCAGCAATGCCGCGGTTGCGGGCCGGGCCGGGGCCGGGGATGGGCTCGGCCAAGAGCGTCACGCCGGGATGGTCCGCGCAAACCGCCACCGGCAATTCGCGCGAGCCGTTGTCCACCACGAAAACCTCATCGGGCCGGCGCTGCCCCGCGGCCAGCGAGGCAAGGCAGCGGGCCAGAAACGCGGGCTGGTTCAGATGCGGGATGACAACCGAGATGGGGGGGGC
This sequence comes from Rhodobacterales bacterium, assembly GCA_031368035.1. Classification (GTDB taxonomy): domain Bacteria; phylum Pseudomonadota; class Alphaproteobacteria; order Rhodobacterales; family Rhodobacteraceae; genus Stagnihabitans. The sequence goes on from JANLQT010000681.1 coordinate 1,247, forward strand.
GGAAATGCGGGGATCAGCCAAGATCGCTCCTCCATTCCCCGCGCCGGGCCCAGATCTCGCCCCAGGCATTGGCGCCGGTCTTCCAGGACGGGCGGCCGGTCAGGCCAAGGCCGGACAAAGCCAGCCAGCGCGACAGGGGCCAGGCCGAGAACAGGCCTAGGGCCAGGGGCTGCTGCCAGGCGGGGAAGTGCCGCAGGATCAAGAGGCGTTTGGCCTTCAACAGCCGCACCATCTTGTCGGCCCGCACCTTTTCCGACGCCCCGGCATAATGCACGATCGTCGCCTCGGGCGTCATGCGGGGCCGTGCCCCCAGAACCTCGCCGGCGCGCAGGCACAGATCGGCCTCTTCGCCATACATGAAAAACAGTGGGTCAAAGCCGCCAAGGCCGTCCCAAAGCTGCTTTTCAATGAGGAAGAAACAACCGGAAACGATGTCGACTTGACGGCTGTAGTCGCGTTGGTAGCCGCCCACGGCTTCGCCGTTGAAGAGCGTCGTGTTCTTGAAGATCCCGGTCAGCCCCGTGGCGCGGCAGAAGAGGTTCCACAGCGTCATCCGGCCCCAGCACGACGAAGGGTTGAGCGATCCGTCGGCATAATGCGTGCGGCCTCCCCAGATGCGGGCGCGGGGGTATTTGCGTGCGAAGCTTGCAAGCTTGTCGATGGCGCCGTTAAGCACCACGGTGTCGGGGTTTAGGAGCAGGAGATAGCGGCCGCGGGCGAGGCTGGCGGCCCGGTTGTTAGCGCGCGCAAAGC
>JANLQT010000241.1:0-11112 GCA_031368035.1 Rhodobacterales bacterium
GGATGCGGCGATTGTCGCGCTGTCTTCGGCGATCAAGCTGGCGCGGGCGGGCCTGCGCGAGCCGGAAAAGCCCATTGGGAACTACCTGTTCGCGGGCCCCACGGGGGTTGGCAAGACGGAAGTGGCCAAGCAACTGGCGTCAAGCCTGGGCGTTGAACTGCTGCGCTTTGACATGTCGGAATACATGGAAAAGCACGCGGTTTCGCGGCTGATCGGCGCGCCTCCGGGCTATGTCGGGTTTGACCAGGGCGGCATGTTGACGGACGGTGTGGACCAGCATCCGCATTGCGTGCTGCTGTTGGACGAAATCGAAAAGGCGCATCCGGATGTGTACAACATCCTGTTGCAGGTGATGGACCACGGCAAGCTGACCGACCACAACGGCCGCTCGGTGGATTTCCGCAACGTGATCCTGATCCTGACGACCAATGCGGGCGCCTCCGACATGGCCAAGGCGGCCATCGGGTTCGGACGCGAAAAGCGCACGGGCGAGGACAAGGCCGCCATCGAGCGCATCTTCACGCCGGAATTCCGCAACCGTCTGGATGCGGTGATCACCTTCGCGGCGCTCAGCAAAGAGACGATCAATATGGTCGTCACCAAGTTCGTGTTGCAACTGGAAGCGCAGCTTCTCGACCGCAACGTGCACATCGACCTGGCCCCTGAAGCGGCGGCCTGGCTGGGTGACAAGGGCTATGACGACAAGATGGGGGCGCGGCCATTGGGCCGGGTCATTCAGGAATACATCAAGAAGCCGCTGGCCGAGGAACTGCTGTTCGGCAAGCTGACCAAGGGCGGCACGGTGCGGGTCGGGGTCAAGGACGACAAGATCGACCTGACCTATGAAGAGCCGCAGCGGGCAAGATTGACGGGGCAAAAGCCGCCGCTGCTGACGGCGGAATAGGTCAGGGGAATTGATAACGCCCGGGGAAATCCCGGGCGTTATCGTTTTGCGCCCGTAGGATGGGTGACACTCTCACGGCAGCATCGGCGCCGCCCCCAGCGGCAGCGCGCCCAGCGCCATCCGGCCGTTCTTGAAGGTCAGCGGCACCTCCAAGTGGCCCGGATCGCTCGCCCCCGCCGCCAGAAGTCGCAGCGCCCGCGTCACCCAGGGCCGCATGCTGTCCGGCATCGCCCCAAGTGCCACCAGCGCATCGGGCAGCGCCTGCCAGTTGGCGATGGTCAAAGCGATCTCCCCCTCGGCCCTGCCATCAAGTGCCCGGGTCACATCGCCCTTGCCCGACACGGCCAGATCGCCCCAGGTCACATGCGCCTCGGCCAGATGCACCGCGGTGACTTCGGCCTCGGGGGTCAGATGGCGGTCCACCGGCATCGACAGTTGCACGGTCGCGTCCAGATGCACGCCCGAGATCACCGGCCCAAGGTCCGGCACCAGCGCGGCGATGGCAGGGTCCAGCGTCAGATCATCCGCCTGAACGCCCAGCCGCACGCCGTTCAGGCGCGAGGCATCGGCGGCCGCCGCCAGCTCGATCCGGCCGGCGGCCATGGACCAGCCTTCGGACGTAAAGCTCAACTTCTTGGCGTCCACCACCATCTGATCCAGCGCCAGGTCAAGGCCGGGACGCATCTGCAGACTTGCGCGAATGTCCGAGGTGACGGTGACCACCCGGCCCGACGGCGTGGTGACTTCCTGCGTCGGCGCCACCACCGCGATCAGGTGCCAGGGCTTCCAGGTCATCGAGAACACCTGCAGGAACGGCGCTTTCCAGCCCCAGCCCGTGGCCTCGTCCATCACAAAGGGCGCGGTCACTGTCACATCGAAACGGCTGGGAAAGCCGGCCACGCTGACAGCTTCGCGCCCGATCACGCGCCCTGACGCCTCTTGCGCGTCAAACCAGGCGTTGACCTCGCGGTCCCAGACGCGCGAGCCGACAACCCAATAGCCGCCCCAAAGCACGCCCAGACCCAACACCGCCCAAAGCAGAAACCGCATCGTGGGCCCTTTCCCTTGCCTTGCCCCATCCTATAGACCGCTGCGGGACATGACCAGAAGGGGGCCCGTGCCCATGTATGTGCCGATGTGGGTCTTTGCCTATGGATCGCTGATCTGGGACCCGGGGTTTCCGGTGGCGGAAACTTGCGTCGCGCGGGCGTCGGGCTGGCACCGCAGCTTCTGCATGCGCTCGGTCCACCATCGCGGCACGGTGCACGCGCCCGGGCTGGTGTTGGCGCTGGACGAGAAGACGGGCGCCGTCTGCGATGGTCTGGCGCTGCTTGTCGCGCCGGGTGCCGAGGCGGCCACGCTGACGATGCTGCGGGAACGTGAACTGGTCTCCTCTGCCTATCTGGAGCGAGAGGTTCCGGTCACGCTGGCCGATGGCCGCCCCGTCACTGCGCTGGCCTATGTGATCGACCCCGCGCACGCGCAATATTGCCACCTGTCCCTGGACGAGCAGGCCCGCATCATTGCCAATGCCGTCGGCGGGCGGGGCCGCAACCGCGATTATCTGTCCGCCACCGCCCGGCATCTGGCCGAGCTTGGCATTGCCGACCCCGATCTGGACTGGCTGGCGCATCATGTGGCATCCCTGCCCGAGATGTGACTTTGCTGCACTTGGCAGCCCGGTCTTCCCTGCTACACTGTCACCCGAGCAGCAAAGAGAGCGACATGGCCAAACCGCCGGCGGAGCCGACCATCAGTTTCAGCCAACCGATCCGCCAGATCGTCTCGATGCTGATTACCATCGCGCTTACCAGCGCGGGGGGATGGTTCATCCGTGACACCGTGCTGGGCATTCTTGGCACCAACCTGGCGCTGAACGGCTTCATTCTGGGGGTGTTCTTCTTCGGGGTTCTGACCTGTTTCTGGCAGGTGTTCATTCTGATGCAGTCGGTCAGCTGGATCGAGCGCTTTCTGAACCACGCGCCGGGGCACGAGGCCGACAAACCGCCACGCCTGCTGGCCCCGCTGGCGGCGCTGCTGCGGTCGCGCGGGGCGCGGTCGCAAATCTCGTCCACTGCGTCGCATTCGATCCTGGAATCGGTGGCCACGCGCATCGACGAGGCGCGGGATATCACGCGATATCTGACCAACCTGTTGATTTTCCTTGGTCTTCTTGGCACGTTTTACGGCCTTGCCACCACGATCCCGGCGATTGTCGAGACGATCAAATCGCTGGCGCCCAAGGATGGCGAGACCGGGCTGGTGGTGTTTGAACGGCTGATGACGGGCTTGCAGGCGCAGCTTGGCGGCATGTCCACGGCGTTCTCGTCCTCGCTGCTGGGGCTTGCGGGCTCGTTGCTGGTCGGCCTTCTGGAGTTGTTCGCCAGCCACGGGCAGAACCGGTTCTATCGCGAGTTGGAAGACTGGCTGTCCTCGATCACCCGGCTCGGCCTGGCGTCCGGCGAAGGCGACAGCGGCGATCACGCGGTTCTGGCGCAGATTCTGGACAATATGACCGGCCAGATCGAGGTGTTGCAGACCCTTTACGCCAATGCCGAAGCCAACCGTGAACAGGACGGCGACCGGATCGGGGAACTGGCGGCCTCGGTTCGGACGCTGGCAGGGATGCAGGAGGTTGGCCAGATCGCCTCGTTGACGCGCATCGCCGAGGGGCAAGAACGGCTGATCAAGGCGTTGACCGGCAGCGAAGCCTCGGGCGCAGGGGGCCATACCGACGCCGAAAGCCGGATGCGACTGCGGTCGATCGACGTGCAACTGCTAAGGATCCTTGAGGAAATCTCGGCCGGGCGGCAGGAAAGCATCGCCGATCTGCGGAGCGATCTGGGCGCGCTGACCCAGGCCATCCGCGCCTTGTCGCGCGGCACGGTCGGGCGGGGGTAAGCCATGGCCCTGTCCCGCCGCCGCCGCGACGAAGGCAACATCTGGGCCGGGTTCGTCGATGCGGTGACAACACTGCTGATGGTGCTGATGTTCGTGCTGACGATCTTCACCGTCATGCAATCGGTGCTGCGCGACACGATCACCACCCAATCGACCGAACTGGACCAGTTGAACGCGCAGGTGGCGCAACTGGCCGATGCCCTGGGGCTGGAACAGGCCAAGGTCGGCGATCTGACGGCGCAGGTGGGGACGCTGCAATCGACGCTCAGCGATGCCAGGGCGAAGGGTGACCAGCAATCGGCGCTGATTGCGACGCTCGACGCGGCCTTGACCGCCAAAGAGGGCGAATTGCAGACCGCCCAGACCAAGATCGCCTCGTTCGAGGATCAGGTCGCGGCGCTGCTGGCCGACAAGGCCAAGGCCGAGGGGCAGATCGGCGGGCTGACCGCCTCGGTCGCCGATCTTAAGGATGCGCAGGCCAAGCTGATGACCCAGAAAGAGGCGCTGGACCTCGCGCTCGCCAAGGCGCGCACCGAGGTGGACGCGCAGACCGAACAGGCCCGGCTGGCGGCGGCACGGGCCGAAGCGATCCAGGCGATGCTGGACCAGATGAAGCGGCAGGCGGCCGACGGGCAAGCCTCTCTGGCGGCAGCGCTGGCCAGTCTTGACGCGGAGAAGGCGGCGAATGCCAATTTGACGACGCAGTTGACCACCACGCAGGCCAACTTGTCGGAGGCCGAAAAGGCCCGGCTGGCGGAACAGGCGGCGGCGCTGGCGTTGCAAAAGCGGCTGGCGGGGGTGTCCGATCAGTTGACCGAGGTGGAAAAGCAGCGGCTGGTGGACACGGCGGCGGCCGAGGCGCTTAGGGCCAAGCTGGCGTCTTCGGACACCGAATTGACCGCGATGACGCTGGCGCTGGAAGATCAGCGCAAGAAGGCGGAAGACACGCTGCGGCTTTTGGCGGCGGCAGAGGCGGCCAAGGCGGATGCGGCCAAGCTGGGCCAGACGGCGGCGGACGAGAAAGCGGCGCTGATGGCCGAGGCCGAGAAGATCCTGACCGAGAAGGATCAGGAGTTGATGAAGTCGGCAGAGCGGATGGCGCTGCTGAACCAGCAACTCAGCGCGCTGCGGGCGCAACTGGCGCAGTTGCAGGGGATATTGGACGCGTCGGCGATCAAGGATTCGTTGGCGAACGTGCAGATCGAAAGCCTTGGCTCCAAGTTGAACCAGGCCTTGGCGCAGGTGGCCGCGGAACAGAAGCGCCGTGCGGATCTGGAAGAGGCCGAGCGCAAGCGGCTGGCGCTGGAAAACCAGGACTTGTCCAAATATCGCTCGGAATTCTTCAGTGCGGTGTCCAAGGCCATGGCGGGGCAACCGGGCGTGCGGGTGGTGGGGGACCGGTTCGTGTTCTCGTCCGAAGTGCTGTTCCAGCCGGGCTCGGCCGATCTGTCGCCCGAGGGGCAGGCGCAGATCGCCTCGGTGGTGGGGACGCTGAACCAGGTGGTGCCGAACATACCGGCGCAGATCCCCTGGATCATCCGGGTGGACGGACATACCGACGCGACGCCCCTGTCGGGCGCAGGGCAGTTCCGCGACAACTGGGAGCTGAGCCAGGCCCGGGCGCTGTCGGTGGTGCGCTATATGCAATATTCGCTGGGATTTCCGCCGCAGCGGCTGGCGGCGACAGGGTTTGGCGAGTTCCAGCCAGTGGTTCAGGGTTCGACCCCGGCGGAGCTGGCGCAGAACCGGCGGATCGAACTGAAGCTGACCGACCGGTGAGGCGGTTGCCGCCGGTGAAGCAGCGGAGGCTTCGCCAAGTCTTTTCGTGAAGAAGATTGGGGGTTTCACACCCCCAAACCCGCGTGGAGGTCTTTGTCCCGCGGTGATGGGGAAAAAGAAGCTCTTCGTATTTCATGGAAGCCATAAATATTCCCGGGGTCTGGGGCAGCGCCCCAGTCCGGCGCCTAATGGCAATAGGGACCGTAGCCATAGCTCGCGGTGTCGAAATGCAGGTGGTTTTCGTGGAACCCGTCTGAACCGGGGCCAAGGGTCGTGCTGAACGGGCCGCAGGCGGCGCCTTGGGCTTTGCGGATCGTCTTGTTGTAATTGTCGAGCACGGTCAGGGTCTGGCCGTTGTCCAGCACGAAGGCACCGACGTCGATGGCCTTGCCTTTGCCGTGCTCACTGAGCTTGGCGCCCTTGGTGTTGTTACGCGAGCGGCAGGTGTAGCTGCCGAAAATGCGCAACTCCACCACCTTGCGCGGCGAGAACGCCGGTTGCAGGCCCTTGAGGGTCCAGGCTTTCAGTGCTTCGGCCGTGGGGCAATCAAGCGTGGCGGCGGGGTTCAGGCGGACGCCGGCGACAAATTCGACGGAAACGGGTTCGGCGACGGAGCAGCCTTTGACGCGGCCCTTGATCGGGGCAAGGACGGTGCCGGTCAGCGCCGCATCGCCGCACAGCGCGCCGCGGGTGCCCGGTTTCGGGCCGGTGGCGGGGGCTGCTGCGGTTTTGTTGGCGGGGGCTTCGGCGGCGGCGGTGATTTTGGGGCGGGGCGGCGGCAGCGGCGAGGTGACGGGCGCTGGGTGCGAGGACAAAAGCTGGGCCGGCTGGGCCGGTTGGGCGGGGATCACGTCCGGGCGCGGTCTGGGGCGGGGCTGGCCTTGCACAGACGGTGCAGTCGTTGCGGGCGGTGGGACAGCGACCGGTGGCAAAGCGGCGGATGGGGCGGCTGCCGGGCGGGCAGCAGGCTGCGGCGAGTGGTCCGGCGCCTCGGCCTGACCATGGGCGACTGTCAGGGACAGCACCGCCACGGCGATCAGGACCCGGGGGTGCATGGGTCAGCCTTTGGGCGGCTGGGCCGCGCGGCCGAAATCGGGGGCCGAGGTGTCCTGCCCGGCTTCGATGATCCCCCGGCGGATGGCGCGGGTATGGGTGAAATAGTCGAACAGCTGCTCGCCGTCGCCCATGCGGATGGCGCGTTGTAGCACGAACAGTTCCTCGGCAAAGCGCCCCAGAATGTCCAGCACCGCGTCCTTGTTGGTCAGGAACACGTCGCGCCACATCGTGGGGTCCGAGGCCGCGATGCGGGTGAAATCACGAAAACCGGTGGCGGAATACTGGATCACTTCGGAATTGGAGACCTGCGCCAGATGGTCGGCCACGCCCACCATCGTATAGGCGATCAGGTGCGGCGTGTGCGAGACCACCGCCAGAACCAGATCGTGGTGCGCGGGGTCCATCGTGTCGACCTTGGCGCCCATGGCTTCCAAAAGTGCACGCAGTCGCGCAAGGGCCGCCACATCGCAGCCCTCTGGCGGGGTCAGCAGCCACCAGCGGTTCTGGAACAGCGTGGCAAAACCAGACCTTGGCCCGGAATATTCGGTGCCGGCCATCGGGTGACCGGGAATGAAGGTCACCCCCGCCGGGATATGCGGGGCGACGGCGGCGACCACGGCCTGCTTGACCGACCCCACATCGGTCACCGTCGCGCCGGGTTTCAGATAGGGACCGATCTCGGCCGCAACCGCCTCCATCGCGCCGACGGGCACGGCGAGGACCACCAGATCAGCGCCTTGCACCGCCTCGGCCGCGGTGGCGAAGACGCGGTCGCACAGGCCGATGTCCAGCGCGGTGGCGCGGGTCTCAGGCGATTTGGCATGGCCGACGATTTGACCCGCCAGACCATGGGCGCGCATCGCATGGGCCATGGAGGACGCGATCAGGCCAAGGCCGATCAGCGCGACGCGGGGATACATGACCGTCATCTGACGCCCTTGAACTGGCCGATGGCATGGGCGACCCGGCGGCAGGAGCTTTCATCCCCCACCGTGATGCGCAGGCAATGCGGCAGTTTATAGGAGGTGACGCGGCGCACGATCAGGCCCTGGCCTTGCAGGAACAGATCGCAGGCCTCGGCCTCATCGGTACTGGCGAAGCGGGCGAGGATGAAATTGGCCGAAGACGTGTCGGAGGGCACGCCAAGTTCCGCCAATGCCTGCGCCAGCCAGTGCCGCATCCTGGTATTTTCCGACCGGCAGCGGGCCACCCAATCCTGATCGCGCATCGCAGCTTCCGCAACCTCAAGCTGGGTGTTGGACAGATTGAACGGCCCCCGGATGCGGTTCAGCACGTCGATGATCGACTTCGGCCCATAACCCCAGCCAATACGCAGCCCGCCCAGCCCGTAGATTTTCGAAAAGGTCCGCGTCATCACCACATTCTCGCGGCGCGAGGCAATCTCGGCGCCGCCGTCATAGCCTTCGACGAACTCGGCATAGGCGCCGTCCAGCACGAGGATGGCTTGCGACGGCAGACCGGCGGCAAGACGTTCGATCTCGGCCAGCGAAATCATCGTGCCGGTCGGGTTGTTGGGGTTGGCGATGAACACCAGCCTTGTCCGCCGGTTGCAGGCTTTCAAGATCGCATCGACATCGGTGGTGCGCTCGCGCTCTGGCACTTCGACCGGGGTTGCGCCCACGGCAAGGGCCGAGATGCGGTACATCAGAAAGCCGTGTTCGGTGAAGACGACCTCATCCTTGGGGCCGGCATAGGCCTGACAAAGGAAGGTGATGATCTCGTCGCTGCCCACGCCGCAGATGATCTGGGCGGGGTTCAGGCGGTGGACGTCGCCGATCGCTTCGCGCAGGGACAGATGGTCGGTGGCGGGATAGCGGTGGATCTGGTGGACGGAGCGCTGGAAGGCGTCCTTGGCACGGTCGCAGCACGAGAACGGGTTCTCGTTCGACGACAGTTTGACAACATTGGACACCCCCGCGACCGAGGCTTTGCCGCCTTCGTAAAGCGCAATGTCAAGGATGCCGGGCTGGGGGCGGATCTGGTCGTTCATCGGGTCCCTCGTCTGTCGCCCGGGGTTTTAGCGGGCAGCGGGCACAACTTCCATCGCCAAATGGGCGCCCGGCACCGCACCCGGCAATTCGGCCAGATGGGTTGCCGCTTCGTTGCGCAGCCAGTCGGCGACAAGGTGCAGGATCGGCCGGGCGCGGGCGGGATTGGCCAGGTCCAGCATCCAGCCGTTGCGGGCGGGCAGCAGCGGCAGGTCCGGGAACAGCCGCAGAAGTTTGCCCGATTGCAGCGCGGCAAGGGTCAACGACAGGGGCAACAGGGCAAAGCCGACATTCGCGGCGGCGAAGGCATGCGCATCTGCGAAACGGCGATAGCGGAAGCCCCGGTCCGCGCCGTCCTTGCGCATTGGATAGTGCGCGATCCAGTCCGGCCAGCCGAGTTCCGGCGGCATATCGGGTGCGGGCCCCACATGCAGCAGCGGCATCCCCTCCAGCGGCGGCGAGATCGGGTTCTGCATCACCCGGTGCAGGTTGCCGGGCGCGGTGACCGGCACCAGCCAGTCGGGCAGCAACACCTCGCCCGCGCCGCCAAAGCGCAGGGTCAGTTCGGGCGGGACAGGGTCGTTTTCGGCCAGAAAGGCCAGGCGCGTTGCGGGGTAAAGCGCGGCAAAGCCGGGCAGGCGCGGCCGCAGCCACAGGGCCAGAAGGTCGGGATCGCAGGCGATGCGCACCGGGCCGTCGCGGTCGAGGTTCAGCCGCAGCGCCACCTGGTCCAGATGCTCGAAGGCGCGGCGCAGCCGCTCCGCCACACCCTTCGCTGCGTCGGTGGGGGTGACGCCGGTCTGGCCACGTTCCAGCAGCGGGGTGCCGGCGAAGTCCTCCAGCGAGCGGATGCGCTGGCCGACCGCCGCCGGTGTGATGCCCAGTTCCGCCGCCGCGCGCTTCATCGAGCCGTGGCGAAGCGCCGCGTCCAGGGCCTGCATGGCGTTCAGATAGACGACTCGGGCCATGACAGGACGATAAAGATTTTCTTTAGGGGGGTAAAGAACATCTGGATTGCGGGAATCTTTGCGGCGACTAGCCTGCTTTCACGAACACCGGCCTTCACCCTTTCCCCCCGATGGAGACTTCCCATGGCCTTGAAACGCTACGTGATCGAACGTGACATCCCCAACATCGGCGCCATGTCGGCGACGGAACTGTGCGGTGCGGCCCGCGCCTCGAACCAGGCTTTGGCGCAACTGGCGCCCCGCGTGCAATGGGACCACAGCTATGTGGCCGCCGACAAGACGTTCTGCGTCTATCTGGCCGAAGACGAGGACGCTGTGCGCGCTCATGCCAAGTTGAGCGGGTTCCCGGCGACGAAGATCACCCAGGTGACCAGCATCATCGACCCGACCACCGCCAATCTGTGATCAATGACGGGGCCGCCGCGCTGTGACGGCCCTGCGTCAGCGCCCCTAGTGACTGGTGGTTTTCGACGTCAGCCAGTCCATCAGCGCCAGCAGCACGCCCGAGGTCACAAAGACCAGATGGATGATCGCCATCCACATCAGCGTCGTCGTATCCGGCGTGTGCGCGCTGTTCTCGCCCAAGGCCATGAAAACCTTCAGCAAATGGATCCCGGAGATCGCCACGATCGAGGCGATCAGCTTCAGCTTCATCCCCGCGAAATCCACTGTTCCCATCCAGTCGGGCCGATCCGCCTCATTCTTGACGTTCAGCTTGGACACAAAGGTTTCATAGCCCGAAAACAGCACGATCACCACCAGATTGCCCGCCAGCGACAAATCGATCAGCGTCAGGATTTGCAGGATGCCGTCATCGGGCGACATGGACAGGGCATGCGGCAGCACCGTCACCAATTCGCGGACGAAGATGATCACCAGCATCACCAGAGACGTCGCCAGCCCGACATACATCGGCAGCAAAAGCCAGCGTGAGGCGAACAGGCCCCGCTCGATTCTGGTTTCTATGCGGTTGTCGGACATCCAGACGCTCCTGCTGCTGCAATGAAAAGGCCCGCCAATGCGGCGGGCCTTGGGTCTTCCCACAACGGAAAACGTATCAGTTCTTGGCGTAGTATTCCACGACCAGGTTCGGTTCCATCTTCACCGGATAAGGCACATCGCCCAGACCCGGGGTGCGGACGAACTTGATGGTCAGCTTGCTGTTGTCAACTTCCAGATAATCCGGCGTGTCGCGTTCGGTCAGCGCGATGGCTTCCATGATGATCGCCAGTTGCTTGGACTTCTGGCGCACCTCGATGATGTCGCCTTCCTTGACGCGGTAGGACGCAATGTTCACCGGCTTGCCGTTCACCAGCACATGGCCATGGTTCACGAACTGGCGGGCCGCGAAAACCGTCGGCACGAACTTGCCGCGATAGACCACGGCGTCCAGACGACGCTCCAGAAAGCCGATCAGCGCTTCGCCGGTATCCCCGCGCGAGCGGCCGGCATCGTCATAAATCTTGCGGAACTGCTTTTCGGTCAGATCGCCGTA
>JANLQT010000246.1:0-1662 GCA_031368035.1 Rhodobacterales bacterium
AAGCGGTCAAGCGTGGCGCGGTCGGGCGAGGCGGGGGCGCAGCCGATGCCCGCCACGATCAGCGCCGCCGTCGCCGCGCCGCGCCGGACGGCGGCCTCAAGCGCATGGCCCTGCATCATCCCGGCGAGCAGACCGCCCATGAAACCATCCCCGGCGCCGGTAGGTTTCAGCGCCGTCACCGGAAAGATCGGCGTGTCGAACTGGGCACCGGCGGTGAAAGTGGTGCATCCGTCCGCGCCGCGCTTGTAGATCGCGATCGTCGCGCCCTGCTGCGGCAGGCTTCGGGCATAACCCTCGCCGATGTCCGCCCCGCCCGCCAGCAGCCCGAATTCCACATCATTGCCGACCACCATGTCCGAGGCTTCGGCTGCCGCGCGGCAGACCTGCGCCGCTTCCAAAGGCGAGGCCCAGGAATAGGCGCGGTAATCCACGTCAAGCACGACAAGCGCCCCAGCGCCCCGCGCTAGAGCCATCGCCCGCGTTGCGGCGCTGCGCGAGGGTTCCGCCGCCAGCGCCGTGCCGGTGACTACCAGCGCCGCCACCCCGGCGAAATCCACCCGGCCCACATCTGCCTCGGTCAGCGCAAAATCCGCCGCGCCGTTGCGGTAAAGCACCGTCTGGCAGCCTGACGCCACGGTTTCGGTCACCGCCAGCGAGGTGCGCCGTTCGCCAGCAACTCGGCGAATGTGCCCCGTTTCAACCCCATACCGCGCCAGTTCCGCCAGACAGAACCGCCCGACCGCATCCTCCGAAACGCAGGTCAGCAGCGCCACCCCTGCCCCCTGCCGCGCCAAAGCCACCGCAATATTGCCGGCCGAGCCGCCAATGGCCGAGGTGAACCGCGCCGCCTCCTCGATCTTCGTGCCGGGTGGGTCGGCGTAAAGGTCCATCCCGACCCGCCCCAACACCACGAAACGGCCAAGCGCCATGCGCTGCCCAAAGGTGTCCGTCATGGCGGGGCACCGAAAGCCTGCGCCAACGTCAGCCAATGTTCAGGGCCTGATCTACCCATGCCACACCCGTCGCTTTCGGAACCTCTTGACCCTATGATCGCCGACACGGTAGCGTTTTGCAACCGGTTGCAAAAAACTTTGAAGGGCGCGCGCGATGCAAGAAATCGGGGTCGGCATCATCGGCGGCGGCTATATGGGCAAGGCGCATTCGGTGGCGATGTCCGCCGTGGGCGCGGTGTTCGGCACCGCCCTTCGCCCGCGGCTGGAAATGATCTGCGCCACCTCGCCCGCCTCGGCGGAGCGTTACCGCGCAGCTTACGGCTTTGCCCGCGCCACGGATGACTGGCGCGTGCTGGTGGCAGACCCGAAGGTTCAGGCCGTGGTCATCGCCAGCCCGCAGGAAACCCACCGCGCCATCGCCGAAGCGGCGTTTTCCCTTGGCAAACCCGTGCTGTGCGAAAAGCCACTGGGCGCCAGCCTCGACGACAGCCGCGCCATGGTGGCCGCAGCCGAGGCCTCGGGCGCGGTGAACATGGTCGGGTTCAACTACATCCGCACCCCGGCCTCGCAATATGCTCGCGCGCTGGTCGCGGCGGGCGAGATCGGCCAGATTGTCTGGTTTCGCGGTGAACACACCGAGGATTTCGGCGCCGATCCGGCCACGCCCGCCCATTGGCGCAACTTCGGTCAGGCCAATGGCACAATGGGC
>JANLQT010000266.1:0-8469 GCA_031368035.1 Rhodobacterales bacterium
TCGGCCAGACCCAGCTTGCTTTGGGTGAACATCACGACCGTGGGCGTCACCTCCGGCCCCGGATAGGCGAAATCCCGGTCGCCGGGATTGCCCCGCGTGACCTGAAGATAGACCATGCCGTCCACGACCTCGTTCTTCACCACAATGGCGCGGAACAGATCCAGCCATTCGGTATCGGTATGCGGGTTGGTCATCTGAAGTTCCGCCAGCGAGCGGGACAGGCGCACACAGTGACCTTCAAAGTCGATCAGCTTGCCGCCAAGGACGCTGGTGACCTCATAGACCCCGTCCGCCATAAGAAAGCCCCGGTCAAAGACCGAGACCACGGCCTCGGCCTCGGGCAGGTATTGGCCGTTCACATGGACGATGCGGGACATTGGGGGTCTCCTGTCGGGGGCCCTTGCGTCTTTCCCCAAACCGCGTGCCTGGTCAAGGCTGGAAGGGGGCGGAGGGGTCAAAGCGGTGGGCCGAGATGTTGATATCGCCCCAACTGGCCTCGTCATGCCGCGCGCCGCTGGCACAGACCAGCACCCATCCGGCGGCGCGAAGTTCCAGCGCGACAGGATGGACGATGACCGGCGCGGCGGTCTTGGCCCGCAGACGCAGGCGCCGGCCGTCGCGGACGGCCATGGCGAGAGCGGTGCGCCGCGTGTCCGGGGCGGCGCGGTGGGCATGCGGGACCGGAAACTGCGCCAGCGCCTTGCCCATATGGCGGCGGGTCTGGTCAGGGAACGCCTCGCGCAACTTGGCCTGCGCCCGGGCTCCGGCCACGGCGAGGCCAAGGTCGGTCAGTTCGGGCGGCAGCAGCGACAGGATCAGCGCCATCGCCTCGGCCTCATCGGGGTCAAGGCCGGTCAGGCGGGTGCGGTAGTCGAAGCCCAGCTCGATCCCGCCGCCCTGACCCTGGGTGGTGATGATCGGCAGCCCCGCCTCGGTCAAGGCGTCCACATCGCGCAGCACGGTGCGGGGGTCCACCTCCAGCTCGCGTGCCAGTTGCCCGGCGGTCAGGCGGCCGCGGTTTTGCAGGAGGAGCAGGATTTGCAGCAGGCGAGAGGCGCGCATCGGCCAAACCAAACATGACAGTTGACGCCCTGTTTGGTGCTTTAGCCTGCTTCAAAGTCAAGCCCGGAGGCTGTTCATGCGATTCTTTGAAGCCCGTCAGACCATTTCCGCCCCACCTGCCAGAGTGTGGTCGATCCTGACAGACGCTGCCCGTCTGACCCAAGGCTTCGGCATCTTGCAATTGCAGGGACGGATCGCCCCGGGCGAGGTGTTGCGACTGCGGGCCGAAGCCGCGCCCTCTCGCGATTTCGTGCTGAGAGTGTCGGCCTTTGACCCGCCCAAACGCATGGTCTGGTCGGGCGGCATGCCGCTGGGCTTGTTCACCGGCACACGGGTTTTCACGCTGGACCCCATTCCGGGAGGTTGCCAATTCACCATGCGCGAGGAGTATACCGGGCTGATGGTCCCGCTGATTTTCAAATCCATCCCCGATCTGACCCCGGCATTCCGGCAATTCGCCGCCGCCCTGAAAAAGGAAGCCGAAGCATGACCCAAGTGACCTATGGCAGCGGGGCGAAGGATGACCCCTGGCTGCTGAAGACGCCCTCGCAGACCTCGGAGTTTCAGGTCTGGAGGGACGAGGCGGCCCTGCCCCCGCGGTTGGTGGTGCAGGTCGGCACGACGCAGCTGAGTTACCAGTTGCGCGGGCTGGAGGATTGCGCGGCGATGTTGAAAGCGCGGGGGGATTGGGTGGCCTTGGGCAATGCCGATGAGGGCAAGCCCTGCGCGGAAGGCTCGGTCGAGGCCTGGGCGCGGGATGCGGGCAATCCGGTGGGCGGGTACTACGGGCTGCGAAAGGGCTATCGCGGGCGGTTTGCCAATTATGTGACGCCGGTGCTGGAACTTCTGGGATTGGTCGCGCTGGAACATGGGCCGAAGAACAACCGGGTGAGGGCGCTTTGAAACCGCCCGGGAAGGCGTCAGGCCTGCTCGAACCGTGTTGACTCTTTGGGCGGTTCGGGTGAAGTGACGCGACGTTACGAGATACCCGGCTGCGAAGGGAGGGGAGGCCCGACGCAGCGTTCCCGGGGAGGATGCGCGCCCTGCGGCAGCCCGCAGGGCGTGCTGTTTTGGGGCGTGCCCGCGTTGCATCTTGCTGTCCCGTTCGCCATATAGGGGCGTCAGTGGGTCCTTGGGGGCCATCCGGGAGCGCGCGATGAATTATCTGGAATTCGAAAAACCCCTGGCCGAGGTCGAGGGCAAGGCGGAAGAGCTGCGCGCCATGGCCCGGGCAAATTCCGCGACGGATGTGACCAAAGAGGCCGAGGGTCTGGACCGCAAGGCCGAGACCATGCTGAAGGACCTCTACAAGACGCTGACGCCCTGGCAGAAATGTCAGGTGGCGCGGCATCCGGACCGGCCGCACTGCAAAGACTACATCGAGGCTTTGTTCACTGAGTTCACGCCCTTGGCGGGGGACCGGAACTTTGCCGAGGATGCGGCGGTGATGGGCGGCCTTGCGCGGTTCAACGATCAGCCGGTGGTGGTGATCGGGCATGAGAAGGGCTCGGACACCAAAAGCCGGATCGAGCGGAATTTCGGCATGGCCCGGCCCGAGGGGTATCGCAAGGCGGTGCGGCTGATGGATCTGGCGCATCGGTTCAAGCTGCCAGTGATCACGCTGGTGGACACCCCCGGCGCCTATCCCGGCAAGGGGGCCGAGGAGCGGGGCCAGGCGGAGGCGATTGCCCGGGCGACGGAGAAGTCCTTGGAAATCGGCGTGCCGTTCGTCGCGGCGATCATCGGCGAGGGCGGATCTGGCGGGGCGGTGGCCTTTGCCACGGCGAACCGGATCGCGATGCTGGAGCATTCGATTTACTCGGTGATCAGCCCGGAAGGCTGCGCTTCGATCCTGTGGAAGGATGCCGAGAAGATGCGGGAGGCGGCGGAGGCTTTGCGGCTGACGGCGCAGGATCTGCAGAAGCTGGGCGTGATCGACCGGATCGTGAAAGAGCCTTTGGGCGGGGCACAGCGCGGCAAGAAAGAGACGATGGAAGCGATGGGCAAGGCACTGGAGGCGATGCTGAAAGAGCTGTCCGGCAAGAAGCCCGAGGCGCTGATCCTTGACCGGCGCGAGAAGTTCCTGGACATGGGGGCGAAGGGGCTGGCGGCGTGAAAATCGGCAGATTTCACGCGTGAAATAACCGGTAATCCTTTGTAACTACGAAGCTTCGTGATTTTCCTTCAGAAAGCATTAACCACGATTCCCGCGGTTTGCACGGGTGCCGCCGGTAAAGCAACGGAGCTTCGCAAGGTCTTTCTCTCGCCTTCGGGGCTTCGCCCTCAGACGAGGCTGATGGGGGCGCTGCCCCCAAACCCCCGGAGGTATTTGCGCCTCGGTGAATTGAGAAGGGGGGCTGCTCTTCGTATTTCATGGAAGCCATAAATATTCCCGGGGTTTGGGGCAGAGCCCCAGCTTGGGATCACAGCGTGCCGTCCCGAACCGCCTGATGCAGCGTCGGCACCGCAGGGGTGAAGCCGAGATGCCGGGCCAGTGCGGGCCATCTGGCCCGACCACGGGTTTGTCAGCGGCGCTTTCGAGGAGGCGATCGCATCGCCTGCGATCTGGCACATCTCGAAGATCGACTGGGGCGCATCGTCGGTGGCGTTGACGGTGCGCGGGTCGAAAGTGCCTGCATGCGCCATCCGGATCATGGCGACGATGTCGCGGTGGTGGATCAGGCTGAGTTTGGCGGCGGGGTGCATCTTGTAGGTTCTGGCGAGGCCCGACAGGCTTTCCAGATGCCCGTCCTTGTCGCCATAGACGAAGCCGAAGCGCAGGACCGCCCAGGTCAGGCGGCTGGCGCGCAGCAGGGCTTCTGCCGCGACTTTGCTGGCGGGATAGGGGTGTTTGGGGGCGACGGCGTCGTCCTCTCGGCCTGGGCGCGGCGCATCTGCGTTATAGACATTGCTGGTGCAGGCCATGATGAGCCGGGCTTGTGGGGCTTCGGCTTGCACGGCGGCGATCAGGTTGCGGGCGCGTCCAGGTTTACGGTCCAGGTCGGCTCCGTCGAGGCGTCTCGAAACACTGCTGCCAGATGCACGATCGCCGAGGCGCCCTGGACGGCACGGGAGAGCAAGTGTGGGTCACGGATAGCGCCTGGGACGGGCGTGATACCAGCGTGCAGCTCTTTGCCTGGCCGTAGCAGCGCGCGGCAGTCCAATCCGGCCTCAGCGAGGCGGCGTGCCAAACGTGAGCCGACGAGGCCGGTGCCGCCGGTTATCAGGATGGCCATGGTTTTTTTCCTTCGTTCAAATGGGTTTGCAGCCGCTGTGTCCCGGTTTGCAGCACACGGGAGATCAGAGCCAATTTGGCCTCGGGCCCGCTGTGGAAGGCGGTTTGCAGGATCAGATCGGTCGGATCGCGCAGGCTTTGCCACAGGACAAGGCCAGCTTGCGTGAGGCTCAGCAGCTTTTGGCGCTGGTCCTTGGGGTTTGGCGTTTGGGCGGCCAGGCCCTTGCGGACGAGGGCGCTGATGACCTCGGAAAGGGTGGGCTTTTCGATGCTCAGCAGGGTTTGCAGGTCGCGCTGAGGCAGTGGGCCGTCATGGGCGAGGTGCCACAAGACCTGGTATTGCGTTGCCCCAAGACCCCAGGGGCGCAGGCTGACGTCGAGTATGGCGCGGCTGGCGAGGGAAAAGCGTTTGGCCCAGTGGGTTGCGGCTTGGCAGGGGTCCATGGGGCGCTGCTATGGTTCGGTGCCTAAGTAATATGGCAAGGTGCCGAACAATGTCAGCGTTACCACCAGCCAAGATGCGCGCGGGTCGCGCGTTCGGCGTCGTAGGCGGGGCCGTTGATGTCGCCCGCCGTGGCGTCGTCCAGCATCTGGCCGGGGCTGGGCAGGCCTTCGGACTGGTCGCCGGAGGTCCAAAGCTCGGAGCGTTGCAAGGCGCGGGCGCATTGGGAATAGACTTCGGCCACGCGGATCACGATCACGGTACGGGGGTGTCTGGCGTCGCGGGTGAAGCGGGCGCAAAGGGTCTCGTCGGCGGTGAGGCGTGCACTGCCGTTGATCCGGATGGCCGTGGTGGAGCCGGGGATCAGGAAGATCAGGCTGACGCGGCCGTCGCGCAGGATGTTGCGCAAGCTGTCGATGCGGTCATTGCCCTGCCAGTCGGGGAGGAGAAGGGTTTCGTCGTCCGCCACCTGCACCACGGGTTCGCGGTCGCCGCGCGGGCTGCCGTCAGTGCCTTCAGGGCCGACGGTTGACAGGATGCAAAAGCGGCTGCGGGCGATCCAGTCTTTGTAAGCGGGGGTCAGGCGGGGGGTGACTTTGCGCAGGGCCGGGGGTTTGGGGGTGCCGAAGTGGGCGTGCAGGTCTTCGAGCGAGGTGATCCAGAGCATTATTTCGGCCGTTTGGGTTTGATGGGTGCGACACCCATGTTACGTTTGGGCGCTTTCGGTTTTGGCGCGGGCACCGCGCGGGCGACGGCCCTTGCGGCTTCGGCCAGCACCTCGGGTTCGTCCAGCCAGGGGTCGGCGATCAGGTGGTCCCTCGCGCCGGGATAGGGCGGGCCGAGTTCCGCGCCGGGCAGGAGGGCGGCCGCCTCGGGGAGGTTTTTCAGGAACAAGGTATCGTCGCAGATCAGGGCGATCACCCGGTCGTCCAGATAGAGGCCGTATTCACCGAACATCCTGGCGGCCCGCGTGCCGGGGATAGCGTCCAGGATCGGCGGGATGGTTTCGGGGCGGGTGGGCATGGGCTTAACCTTTCGCTTCGGCCAGAAGGCGGTCGGAGGCCGCCTCGATCTGCGGCTCGATCTTGCGCATGAAGGCGCCAACCGAGAGGCCGGGCTTCAAAGGCGGCAGGAATTCCAGCACTGCGGTGCCGCGTTTGCGCAGGATGCCGCGTTTGGGCCAGAAATAGCCGATGTTGGTCGCGGCGAGGTGGCAGGGCTGGCCGAGTTGGGCATACAGAAGCCCCGCGCCGACCTTGTAGGGCAGCGTGTCGCCCGGTGCGACCCGGGTGCCTTGCGGATAGATCACCAACTGGCCCGGGAAGTCGGCGCCTTTGGCGACATCGGCTTTCATCCTGGAGGCCGCCTTGCCGCCTTTGCCGCGGTTCACCGGCACGCAGCCCACCCGCATCGCGTATTGTCCAAGGAAGGGCGCGTAGATCAGCTCGCGCTTCATCACGAAGCGGGGGCGGTCCAGGATCGCGCTGAAAATGATGATGTCGAAGAAGCTTTGGTGTTTGGCGGCAATCAGGACGGCGCCGGTTGGCACCTGGCCCCGGATTTCCACCTTCAGGCCGACCAGAATACGCGCGGAAAGGGCGACCCAGCGGGCAAAGGCATGCACGCCCGACACGGCCCAGTCGCGCGAGATCAGCGCCGGGATCGCCCAAAGCAGGGCGACCACCGCCAAGGCCAGATACATCTGGCCGATGAAGATCAGCGACAGGAGCCATTGCACGGGTTTGGGCATCAGGTCAGCCCCCTCAAGGTTTGAAACGCCGCCAGCCTGGTGGCAAGCCAAGCCACCACGCCCGCGATGAAGGGCAGCACGAACGGCAGGCCCCAGGCAAGGCCGGTGAAGCCAAGGCCGGTCAGAAAGCCCCCCGCCTCGTTCACGGACGGCAGGGCGAGGACGCCCAGCGTGCCAAGCACGGCGCCTACAGCCGAGCCGGTGAAGGCGCGGATGGTGAAGCGGCGGACAAAGGCGCCGGCGATATATTGGTCGCGGGCGCCGACAAGGCGCAGCACCTTGATCACCTGCGCATTGGCGGCAAGGGCGGCATTGGCGGCCAGCGTGATCATCCCGGCCATCGCAGCGCCGATCAGCGCCATCGACAGGATGCCCAGCAGGCGCAGGCGGTCCGCCGCCTCGACCATGGGTTTGCGCCAGCGGGTGTGATCGTCCAGCACCGCGCCCGGCGCTTCGGCGGCGAGGCGCTGGCGCAGGCCTTCAGCGTCGTAACCAGCGGCGGTTTCGGTGATCTCGATCAGTTGCGGCAGCGGCAAAGCCTCGATCGGCAGGTCCGGGCCGAGCCAGGGTTCGAGAAGCTGCTTGGTTTCCGCCAGCGTCATGGCGCGGGATGTGGCGATGCCGGGGGTCTTGGACAAGAGGTCGAGCACGACCTTGGTTTGCAAGCTCATCTGGTCATCGGGGGCCGAGATGCGGATCGTGGCGGTCTTGTCCAGTGCGGAAGACCAGCGTTCGGCCAGGCGCCCCGAGGCGAGCGACAGGGCAAGGGCGAAGACGGCGAGGAAGGTCATCGCGCCGGAGGTGAACGAGGTCAGCCAGGCCGAAGAGCCGGAGGGCGGCACCACCCGGTCCGAGGCATAGCTGGCGGGGTCGGTCAGCTTCAGGCGGGCCATCAGAGGTCGGCCCCCGCCAGCTGGATGCGGCGTTTGGAAATGCGCAGGACCCTTGCCGACACCTGGGATTTCGCCTGGCGGATCAGGTTCATGTCATGTGTGGCGATCAGCACGGTCTTGCCCATCTTGTTCAGCTCGGTCAGCAGTTGCAGCAGGCGCATCGACATGTCCCAATCGACGTTGCCGGTGGGCTCGTCCGCCAGGATCACCTCGGGGTCCATGATGATCGCGCGGGCGAGAGCGGCGCGCTGACGCTCCCCCCCGGACAGGGACGGCGGCAGGGCGTCGGCGACATGGGCAAGGCCGACCCAGTTCATCAGGTCTTTCACATCGCTGGCGTCGGCAGCCTTGCCGGATACCACCAGTGGCAGGGCGACATTGGCCGCGACGGGCAGATGGTCTAGAAACTGGCAATCCTGATGCACGACGCCGATGCGCCGCCTTGTCAAAGCGATCTGGTCGCGGGTCAGGGAGGTGACATCCTTGTCAAAGATCATCGCACGGCCCGAGGTGGGGGCAAGTTCAGCATAGCACAGCTTCAGGAAGGTGGATTTGCCGGAACCGGAGGGGCCGGTCAGGAAGTGAAAGCTGCCGGGCGCCAATTTCAGGGTCACCTCGGACAGAAGCTCGCCGCCGCCGTAGGAATAGGCTGCATTCTCGAAAGCGATCACGGGATGGTTCCTCAGGCGCGGTGTGCGGAAGCGCGGCGTGTCAGAATTGCCCAAGGCGCGCGCGGTGTCCATCGCCCTTGGGGCTCTGGGGCGACAAAGGCTTGGCGTTTTCGGACATCGTTGCTAGAGATATTGGGAAATAGACAATGTTCGGCCAGTGCAAGCTTGCATAAGGTCGGACGGGGGTGGGGCTGGATGGCGATAGGGGCGGGGCGATGCGGCTGATTTGCCCGAACTGCGATGCGGAATATGAAGTGGACGGCGCGGCCATACCCGAGGGCGGCCGCGACGTGCAATGTTCCAACTGCGGCCATGCCTGGTTCCAGTTGCCGCCCGAGGTGATCGCCGCGCGCGAGGCCGAAGCGTCGCTTTACGATCCTAGGCCGGGTATGGAGGTGGTTGCGCCAACAGGGTCC
>JANLQT010000270.1:0-1652 GCA_031368035.1 Rhodobacterales bacterium
ATGCCACAGCCGGTAGCAGTTGGGAATCCTATGTCAGGCGTAGAACACTAGGCTTGCAAGCGATATGACCCGGAGGCAGCCATGGATCTCGACAAATCCGCCGACACAGATTTCGTGAATTTCTGGAACACCGTTCTTGAACCAAAGTTCACAAAATACCGGCATATCCTTCAAGGCGGCTTGTCGCGACACTCCGCTGCAGTGTTGCCGAAATTGCCGATCAAAAAGGGAATGTCCGTCCTCGATGTCGGTTGTGGTTGGGGAGACATGTCACTTCAAGTGGCTGAAGTTGTCGGACCCAATGGGCGGGTCGTCGGCATTGATTGTGTCGAAGCCTTCCTGAAAGAGGCGAGGAAAGACGCTGCCGCAAAAGGGCTTTCGAACGTCCAGTTCACTCGTGGAGACGCCGAAGTTGCGCTTCCAGAGAATGAGTTTGACTATGTAGTTGCGCGCTTTGGCACGATGTTCTTCACAAACCCGGTCGCAGCCTTGCGGCGGATGCGAAAGGCGCTCAGGCCGGGAGGGCAGATTACCCATATCGTCTGGCGTCGGCGCGAAGATAATCCGGCATGGCAGGAAGCGAAGGAAATCACACTTCGGCATCTTCCCCCGCCGGGCGAAGACGCCGACACTTGCGGGCCTGGACCGTTCTCGATGGGTAATCAAGAGATGGCGGGCCTGATGATGAAGAGTGCTGGTTTCGCTGACGTTACGTTCACCCGTGTGGATGAAAAGATCATGGTCGGCACAACCCCGGAAGAATGCATCGCATTCGCCTTGGCCATCGGTCCGGGCGGCGAGGTCTTCCGCGAGGCCGGAGAGGCGCTTGCCGAGGCCAAGCGTCCAGAGATCGAGAGCGAGATGCGGACCTTCTTCGAGAGCCAGGAACGGGACAAGAATGGCATCTGGGCACCCACCTCTTCGTGGGTCATATCAGCACGCAATCCTGGGTGATCGCAATTTCGTTCCGGCGCCGATCTCGTCGCCCTATCGGTGGTCCACGAAGGAGAAGATGCAGCCCGCTTTGGGCTCGCAGCTGCCGCTCCCACCAGGGATCCAAGCTCACTATTCGCGCAATTCAAGTCGGCGGCGTTGTCGAGATCACCGGTCGGCCGGCATGAAATGGGGATTCCACTTCGGCCATTCGCGCCAGTCCTGGCGCCGCCTAACCCCTGAAACTGGCCAGCAGCGCCTCGGCGCCGCGGGTCAGGATCGCGGCGTCCACCCCCAGCGCCAGGAAGTCCACACCGGCCTCCAGCGCCATGCGGCGCAGGTCGGCGTCGCCGGTCAGCAGGCCGGCGGGTTTGCCGGCGGCGTGGATGCGGTGGATGGCTTCGATTACCGTGGCGCGCATGTCGGGGTGGGTCTGGTTGGCGCCGTAGCCAAGCGAGGCCGCCAGATCGGCGGGGCCGATGAACAGGCCGTCGATGCCGGGGACGGCGGCGATAGCTTCCAAATTGTCGAGGCCGAGTTGGGTTTCGATCTGCACCACGACGCAGATTTCGGACGCTGCGCCGTCCTGATAGCCGGGAACGCGGCCAAAGCGGTTGGCGCGGGTCAGGGTGGACACGCCCCGCACCCCGTCGGGCGGATAGCGGGTGGCGCGGACGGCGGCTTCCGCCTCGGCCATGGTCTGGACATAGGGAATGATC
>JANLQT010000351.1:0-16162 GCA_031368035.1 Rhodobacterales bacterium
GCTCCGGCCACCTCCATCAGCGCGTCCAGCGCAGGATGTTCCTCGGCCTGCACCAGCCCCAGGTGACGTTCCGGCATTACCACGGCGGCGCTGCGCGGCAGGCAGCCAAAGCAGGATAATCCCGCCTGTTCAAGCCCTTGCCGCGCAAGCCTTTCATGCCGCGCAGAGCCGATCTTGTTCAGGATTACCCCCGCCAGCCGCACTTCGGGCCGAAACACCTGGAGCCCCAGTGCCACCGCGCCCGCCGTCTGCGCCTGCCCCGAGGCGTCGATCACCGCCACCACCGGCCAGCCGGTCTGCGCCGCCAGATCCGCGCTCGCCCCGCGCCCCCATTCCCCCGGGCTTGCCACCCCGTCATGCAGCCCCATAGAGCCTTCCGCGATCACCAGATCGGCGCCGTCGCCCTGCCCCAGCAGCCCAAGCGCCATCGCCCAAGGCATCGCCCAACTGTCCAGATTGAAGGACGCCCGCCCGGTCGCGGCCCGGTGAAACGCCGGATCAATGTAGTCCGGCCCGGATTTGAAGCATTGCACCACCAACCCGCGCGCCCGCAGCGCCCGGGCGAGGCCCAAGGTCACCAGGGTCTTGCCGCTGCCCGAGGATGGGGCCGAGATGACCAGGCCGGGGGTATGTGGGCCGGGCGTCATTTTCCCTCCGGAAACCGGGGCTGCGTGCCGCGTGGGCGATAGCGGCGGTCATAGTCATCCGCGTAAAGGCGGCTTTCGCTGAAGCCTTCCTGCGCCAGCGCCGGGCCGACCAGGATCAGCGCGGTGCGGTCAATCTCGGGGCCCACGGCGGCCTCGATCGTCGCCAGCGTGCCACGCACCACCCGCTCATCCGGCCAGGACGCGCGCCAGACCACCGCCACCGGACAGCCCGCGCCATAGCCCGGCATGAGTTCTGCCACGACATTCGGCAACGCATGCACCGACAGGTGAATGGCCAAAGTCGCCCCCGTGGCAGCGAAATTCGCCAAAGTCTCGCCCCCCGGCATCGGTGAGGCGCGCCCGGATGTGCGTGTCAGAACAACGCTTTGCGCCAGACCCGGCAGCGTCAGCTCCATGCCCAAAGCCGCCGCCGAGGCCGCGAACGAAGGCACCCCGGGCGTCACGTCATAGGGAATGTCCAGCGCCCGCAGCCGCCGTAGTTGTTCGCCCATCGCCGACCAGACCGACAGATCGCCCGAATGCAGCCGCGCCACGTCAAGGCCCGCCGCATGGGCCCCGGAGATTTCCGCGATGATCGTATCCAGAGACAGCGATGCGGTGTTGACGATCTTCGCGCCGGGCGGGCAATGTGCCAGGATCCCCTCTGGCACCAGCGATCCGGCATAAAGGCAAACCGGGCTGGCGGCGATCAGATCGCGCCCCCGCAGCGTCAAGAGGTCCGGCGCGCCCGGCCCGGCCCCGATAAAATGCACCGTCATTTGAACTGCACCGTCATGTCGGCCCCTCTGCCAGTGCCACGACGGCTCTGCCATCGGGGCCTTTTGTTCGTGCCACGAGCAGCCGCGCGCCAGGCCCTGCCGCCGCCAGCGCCGAGGCTTCCGCCACCGATCCCGTTCCGTAACGCGCCAAAGCGAGGGCGGAACCCCCGATGCCTTGCGTTGCAAGAAGATCGCGCGGCACAGCGATGATCTGCAAACCCAATTCGGCAGACAGGTCCTGCAATCCAGGCTCGGAGTGCTTGCCCGACGCCGTCGCCAAAGCTTCTGGCCGCCCGACCAGCGCCAGAGCGGCTTTCAGGCTTTCCGCCGAGACGCCCTTGCGAAATCCAAGGCCCGCAACAATCATTTCTGCACACTCCATTGTACCACGGGGCGCGAGGGCTCCCACCCTCTTCGGCTGCCCAGCGGCCCCATTTCGGCCAGGTCGATCCGCAAAAGACTGCCGCCGAACCGGGTTTGCGCGTCATACAGCAGCGCCTCGGTTTCCAGCGTGACGGCGTTCATGACAAGCCGTGCGCCCGCCGGCATCAACGGCCAAAGCCGATCCAGAAGCGCAGCCGAAGCGCCGCCGCCAACAAAGACCGCATCGGGCGGCGGCAGGCGGTCCAGCGCCTCGGGGGCACGGGCCTGCAAAACCGTGAACCGGTGAAGCAGGCCAAAGGCCTCGGCGTTGCGCAGGGCGCGGGCAGCACGGGCGGCGTCCGCCTCAACCGCGACGGCAAGGCTTCCCAGCGCCGCAAGCAGGAATTCGATTGCCACGCTGACAGACCCGGTGCCGATATCCCAAAGCACCTCGCCGCCGCGCGGGGCAAGAGCCGACAGGGTCAGCGCGCGGATCGGCCGCTTGGTGATCTGGCCGTCATGATCGAACAGTGCATCCGGCAACCCAGAAGCGCGCGGAATCCCCCTGCCCTGCGCTTCCACGGCAAGAACAACGGGCACTGAAAATTCCATTGTTACAATTGCTTCCGGCTCACTCTTCACGATTCTCTCGCGCGGGCCGCCCAAAGCCTCCATCACCCAAAGTTGCGAGGCGCCGAAACCCGTCGCCCGCAGATAGCTGGCCGTTTCGGCCACGGCCTTCCCGTCCCGCAGCAACAGGATCAGGCGTTGCCCCCGCCCCAGCACCGCGCGCAGACGCGTCAAAGGCGCGGCGTGCAGGCCAAGGCACAACACCTCTTCCAACCGCCAGCCAAGACGTGCGGCCGCCAGTGAAAAGCTGGACGCGGCAGGAAAGACGCGCCAGGCGTCGGGCGTCAGATGCGCCGAAAGGCTGCCCCCGGCGCCGTACCAGAACGGATCGCCCGAGGTGAGAACGGCCACCTTCTGGCCGCGCAGGGCCAGAACGGGCGCCACATCGAACGGCAGAGGCCAGACCCGCCCCCGCGCGCCCACCTCGGCCAGACCCAGATGCCGTGCACCGCCAAACACGATTTCCGCGCCATCCAGCGCCGCCCGGCTTGCAGAGGACAGGCCCGCCAGTCCATCTTCGCCAATGCCAATGATGGAAAGCCAAGGATCAGCCATGACCCGCATCCTTGTTCTGGGCGGAACCACCGAAGCGAGCCAACTCGCCAGCGCCATGGCGGCGGCGGGACTGGACGGCATTTTTTCCTATGCGGGCCGCACCGAGGTACCGCTGCGTCAGGCCCTGCCGGTCCGGGTCGGCGGATTTGGCGGAATTCCCGGTCTTGTCAAATATTTGCAGGACGAAACTATCGGCCGTGTCATCGACGCAACCCATCCGTTCGCAGCGCAAATGAGCGCGCATGCCATCGCAGCCTGCGCCGAAGCGGGCGTGCCGCTGCTGGCATTGGAGCGCCCGCCCTGGGCAGAGACCGCCGAAGATCTTTGGATCCGTGTGCCCGACATTGCGGCGGCCGTGCATGCCTTGCCGCAGGATCCGCAGCGGGTCTTTCTGGCGATCGGGCGGCAGAACCTTGAGGAATTCATCGCAAGTCCCCAGCATCATTACCTTTTGCGGCTGGTCGATGCCCCGGATCATCCGCCGTTGCCCCGCTGCGAGCTCATCGTGTCGCGCGGCCCCTTTACGCTGCAAAGCGACCTGACCCTGTTGCGGACGCATCGCATTCAGCTGATCGTCTCGAAGAACTCGGGCGGCAGCGGGGCAGCGGCCAAGCTGGAGGCCGCACGGCAGTTGCGCCTGCCCGTGGTGATGATCGACCGCCCCGTTGTGCCGGAACGGTGCCGCGCCGGGTCGGTTGCCGAGGTGCTGGCCTGGCTGGGTCATCCGGCGAACCTTGGCGTGTAGACCCATCGCCCGACGCGCCGGGTGGCGGAATTGCCGACAAGCACCACTGTACGCATATCCGCCATCTCGGGTCTGGCCTCGGCCAGGGTGACGGTGATCAACGACTGATCCGGGGTGGACACAGCGCGGGCAAACGAGATCAGGCGATCCGGGCTTCCAACTTCGCGCAGAACATCAAGGACGCGCGTGAAACCATTGGGACGGCTGGCAGATCGTGGATTGTAAAGCGCCATGGCGAAATCCGCTTCCGCCGCCAGACGCAGCCGCCGCTCGACCAGAACCCAGGGTTTCAGGTTGTCGCTGAGGTTGATGCAGCAAAAATCATGCCCCAACGGTGCGCCCAGGGCCGCTGCCGCCGCCAGCATCGCCGTAACCCCGGGCAACACCTCGATCTCAAGCCCCTGCGCCTCG
The DNA here is from genome assembly GCA_031368035.1 of Rhodobacterales bacterium. Lineage (GTDB taxonomy): Bacteria > Pseudomonadota > Alphaproteobacteria > Rhodobacterales > Rhodobacteraceae > Stagnihabitans. The sequence goes on from JANLQT010000351.1 coordinate 4,131, forward strand.
GTCCGGCCTTCCAGCGCCTCGAACACCGCCGAGGCCATGGCAAAAACCCCCGGATCGCCCGAAGACACCACGACGACCCGCCCGCCATTCAGGGCCATGTCGATGGCAGCCCTGGCGCGGTCCATCTCGACCCGGTTGTCGGACGGGTGCAGCCGCAGCCCCGGCCTTGGGGCGATGCGCGCGACATAGGGAATGTAGCCGACCACATCACTCGCCTCGGCCAGCGCCGCCGAAACTTCGGGCGTCACCATCGCGTCAGCGCCCGGCCCCAGACCGGCAATGGTCAACTTGCCGGTCACTCGATCACCTCGGGCCGGCGGCCATGCCCGTGCACCAGCACGATGGCGAAATAGGGACAGGCTTGGTCCTGCACCTCGGTCAGGCGGGCAACCTTCTGGCCGGGCATCGTTCCGGCCTCGACCAGCCAGGCCGCGTCAAGCCGACCCGAGGCCTGCAGGGCGCGGCGGATCTTCGGCAGATTGCGGCCGGTTTTCATCACCACCAGCGCATCCGCGCCGCGCATCTGGGCAGTCAGATCCGCTTCTGGCAAAGTGCCCATCAGCACCGACAGTACGTCATCCCCCCAGGTGATCGGCTCGCCCGTGGCGGTCCAGCAGCCTGACATGCCGGTGATGCCCGGGATGATCTCAATCTCAAGATCACCACGCAAGCGGTTGTAAAGATGCATAAAGGATCCATAGAAGAACGGATCGCCTTCGCACAGGACCACCACGTCCTGACTTGCCGCGACCAGCCGCAACCGCGCGGCCCAGGCATCGTAGAACCCCGAGAGCGCGGCATTATAGGCGGGGCTGTCAAAGGCAAGCTCGGTGGTGACGGGATATTCCATCGCCAGTTCCTGCACGCCGGGCTTCAACAGCCCTTCGACAATGCGCCGCGCCTGACCGGACCGGCCCGCCTTGCGAAAATGCGCCACCACATCCGCGCTTTCAACCGCGCGGCGGGCCTTCACGCTCATCAGATCGGGATCGCCGGGGCCGAGGCCCGCGCAGATGATGCGGCCTTTGAAGGCGGGGGCCATGCTATTCCCTCCGGCTTGCAAGGGCGTTTACGGCTGCCACCGTGATGGCCGAACCGCCGAGACGTCCCTCGACAACCAACGACGGCGCAGGGGGCGCGGCCATCAGCGCCGCCTTGGATTCCGCCGCGCCGACAAAACCGACCGGGCAGCCGATGATCGCGGCGGGGCGCGGACAGGCGGGGTCCTCGAGCATGTTCAGAAGGTGGAACAGCGCGGTCGGGGCATTGCCGATCGCCACCACGGCACCGTCCAGAACCGGTCGCCAAAGCTCTAGCGCCGCCGCAGACCTTGTGGTGCCAAGTGCCTTGGCGAGGTCCGGCACGGCGGCATCATGCAGGGTGCAGATCACGGCATTTTGCGCCGGAAGGCGGCCGCGGGTGATGCCTTCGGATACCATGCGCGCATCGCAGAGGATCGGCGCCCCGGCCTCTAGCGCCGCGCGAGCCTTGATCGCCATATCACTGGTGAACCTGATGAATTTCTCAAGCCCCACCAGTCCGGCGGCATGAACCATGCGGACGGCGACGATCTCTTCCTCGGGGGTAAAGCGGGACAAGTCCGCCTCGGCCCGGATCATGGCAAAGCTGGCCAGATAGATTTTCGCGCCGTCGGTCTCGTAAGAATGCATCAGGGCGCCTTGCCGAAAAGTTGGGTGGTTTGGGTGCCAAGCTCGGCCGCCGTCAAAAGCCGCTCTGCCGTGCCCCGCGCGGTGCCATGGCGGATCAGGGCAAAGCCGCGCGGCGTGCCTGTCAGCGTCACGTCCGCGACGCCCGGATGGGCGCAGCCCTTGTTGCATCCCGAGACATGCAAGACCTGCCCCGGCGGCACCAACGGGGCCAGCCCGCGGGCAAGGTTGCGGGTTTTCTGCAACGCTTGCGGGCAACCGGGACTGCCGGTGCAGGCCATCACGCGCAGGCGCGGATCGGCGGGATCGGTGATCACCCCCGGCAGGGTCGGCAGGGCCGTGGCGCCCTCGATCAGCAACATGCGCCAGGGCGTGATGCGCAACGGGGCAGAGGCAAGGTCCGCAAAGGTCTCGGCCCGAAGGACGCCGAATTCCAGTGCCACCAGCGCCCCGCGCGGCACAAGGCCGGGACGCGGCGCAGGCAGATCGGGCGCCGGGATCACATCGGCGGGACCCGGGGGGGAAGCGCGGCGCAAATGGGCGGCCATGCGGCCCCGCCCCTCGGGCGCGCCGCCGGTGGAGAGGAACCAGTCCGCCAGCACCAGCGCCTGTTCCGCCGCAGTTTCAGCGGTCACGGTCCGCCCCGCCGCAGCGCCATCCGCGCGCAGGATCAGTGCGCCAGTGATGTCCCGCTCCAGCCTTATGTCGGCCGAGGTCTGCGCCAGAACCGGCCTGGCGCCGATATCCACCGCAAAGCCGAACTTCGCGGGCAGGACCGGGCCCGTGGCGAGGGCGCGTTCCAGATCCGTCACCAGCACCTCGGTGCCGTCACCCGGGGTCCAGAACGGGGTGACGAGGACATTGCGGACGCGCTCTTCGCGGTCGGCCGGGTCCAACAGGCCAAGACCCTCCAGCGCGGCGATCAAGGGGGCGTGGGAGGTTTGAGTAACGCCGCGCAACTGAAGGTTGGCACGGGCAGTCAGCTCGATCAGCCCGTTGCCATGGGTCAGCGCCGCCTCGGCCAACCCCTGCGCCTGCGCCACGCTCAGCCGGGCGAGGCGGGGCCGGATGCGCAGCACCAGACCGTCGCCGGATTCCATGGGGTGCAGCGCAGAGGGGCACCAGCCCTGAACCTTGAAGCTCATGGCACCAGCTCCAGCAGGATCGAGTTGCGCCGGGTGACCCAAAGGCCAGCCTCGGCAAGGCGGCGGAAGACGTCCTGCATGGCGTCAAGCGCGGCCGGGTTCTCGCGGGACAGGAAATCGCGGACGTCCGGTCGGCCCAGCGTTGCGTCATGGTACAGGTCGAACAGATGCGCCGGGACGACACCGGCGAGATGGGCGAAAGCGGCGAGGTGATCGAGCGTCGCTGCGATCTCGGCGCCGCCGCGATAGCCGTGGCGCATCATGCCGCTGGCCCAGGCAGGGTTGGTCGCGCGGGCGCGGATGGTGCGGGCAAGTTCCTCGGACAGGGTGCGGGCTTGGGGGCGGTCGGGGCGGGTCGCGTCAAGGTGGTAGAGGCTGGGTTTGGCAGCACCAAGGCGGGCCATGGCGGCGGCGAACCCGGCCTCGTGCGCGGCATAGTCCTGCGCGAGGAGCAGGTCGCTTTCGGCGAGGTCCTGGGAGTGGACAAAGCTGTCAGCAGTTTTCAGTCGGGATTCCAGTGCGGTGCGGCTTTGCGTTGATGTGCCGTCGGCGTTTATTGACCAGGAGGAAGCGGCAAGCCAGGCCTCTCCCGCGGCCAGACGCGCTTCGGGTGAGAAATCACCTTCGTCCATGCCAAGGCCGTAGCGGCCGGGTTCGGGCGCGAAGACGCGGGGCGATGTCTGGCGATAGGGGTTGAACTCTGGCGCTTCATCCCGGGCGGCGAGGGCGGCGGCGGCGGATTCGAACAGTTGCGCAAGGCCGGGGAAGATATCGCGGAACAGGCCCGAGACGCGCAGGGTCACGTCGATGCGGGGGCGGCCCAGCAAGGCCAGCGGCAGAATGTCGAATCCCGCCACGCGCGCCGAACCTTCGTCCCATTTCGGTGCAACGCCTGCCAGATGCAGCGCCATGGCGAAATCCTCGCCCGCCGTGCGCATCGTGGCGCTGCCCCACAGGTCCACCACCAGCCCGCGCGGATAGTCGCCGTGGTCTTGCAGGTGGCGGCGGATCAACTCTTCGGCGAGTTTCACGCCTTGCGCATGGGCGGCGCGGGAGGGGACGGCACGGGGATCGACGGAGTAAAGGTTGCGCCCGGTGGGCAGCACGTCGCTGCGGCGGTCAGGCGAGCCTGCCGGGCCGGGCGCGACCGGGCGGCCGTGCAGGGCGGCGTGCAGGCCCGCGCGTTCCGCCTCGCCCTGCGGGCCGCGTCCGAAGATGTGCAGGCCGTCGCCAAAGCGGCTGTCCTTCACGTCGCAGACGAAGCGGTCGATGCGGGTGATCGCCTCGGCGGGGCTGGCGGTTTCGGGCAGATCAAGATCAGTTTCCACGCCCTGCCCCTGCGCTTCGTCCCGAATGGCGCGGATCAGGCGCAGGCGGCGGGCGGGGTCAAGACCGTCGGCGGTGGAATATTCGTCCAGAAGCCTTTCAAGACGTTGCAGATTTTCAGGAACGCCGGCATCGCGCATCGGCGGCGGCATGTGGCCGAGGGTGATGGCGCCGATGCGGCGCTTGGCCTGCGCCGCCTCGCCGGGGTCGTTGACGATGAAGGGGTAGATCACCGGCAGATCGCGGGTCAACGCCTCGGGCCAGCAGGTGTCCGACAGGGCGACGGACTTGCCCGGCAGCCATTCCAGCGTGCCATGCGCGCCCATGTGGATCAGGGCGTGCAGGTTTTGGGCGCGAAGCCACAGGTAGAAGGCGACATAGGCGTGGCGGGGCGTGCGGGTCAGGTCGTGGTATTCGGCCACGCGCGCTGTGGGGGTGCCGCGTTCGGGTTGCAGGGCGATGAGGGCCTGGCCGGAACGGAGGGCTGCGAAGTGGAACGCGCCGGTCTGGCAGGCGGGATCAGTGTCGGGTGCGCCCCAAGTTGTGTTAAGATCATCCTGCAAGGCTTTGGGCAGGCTTTCTAAAGCCGACATATAGTCGGACAGGGGCCAGCTCTGAGTCTGGGCGGCCAGATGGGCGGCCAGCCCGGTGACAGGCGTGCCGAGATCCTCCAGCACCGCCTCGGCCGAGGCCAAGGCGTCCAGCCCCACCGCATGGGCCATCTGATGGCTGCGGCCGGGATAGGTGGACAGGATCAGCGCGGCGCGGCGCGGGCCGGGGTCGGTCAGGCGCAGATGGGCCATGACACGGGCGATGGCGGCCTGGGTGCGCTCGGGATCGGGCCGGTGGGCGAAGCGCGAGAATTGCAGGTCGGGATCACGCTTGCCGGGGGATTTGAAGGATATGGCGCCAAGGAAGAGCCGCCCGTCCACTTCCGGCAGCACGACATACATTGCGAGGTCCGCCGGGCTGAGACCGCGCGCGGACGTTGCCCAGTCGCGCCGCCGCGCGGTCGACAGCGCCACTTGGAACACCGGGCAACCAGCGGCATCAAGGGGCGAGACACCGCCGGCATCCTTGGCGGAGAAGGCCGTCGCGTTTACCACGGCGCGGGGGGTCAGCCGCGCCAAAGCCTCGGCCACGAAGCCCGCCGCCTCGCCCTTCAACGAGGGTGCGAATAGGCCGTAGGCGGGCAGGCCCTGCGCCTTGAAGCCTTCGATCAGCGCATCAACTGGTGCGGTGTCGGCGGCGGTCAGGTAGCTGCGGTAGAACACCACCGCCACACCATCGGGTGAGCCTTCGTCCACAACCCCCCGCCCCGGTTGGTAAAATCCTGATTCCGGCACCCGCTTGTCGCCCGGCACCGGCCCGGCATAAAGCCCTGCCGCCAGCGCGAGTTGCGCCAAAGCCGCTTGCGCCGCGACGGCTCCGCCAGCATCGCATAGGGCCATCAGGCGGCGCAGGGTCGACAAAGGAAGCGTTGACAGCTGATCCAGCCTTGGGTCTTCGCGCCCATCGCCCGGCAGCACGGCCAAAGCAATGCCCTTGCGGCGGGCCATGTCTTGCAAGCTCGCCAAACCATAAGGCCAATAGGCCTCGCCCCCGATCAGCCGCACCAATACCGCCTTGGCGCCCGAGACGGTCTTGTCGAGATAGGTATCCACCGACACCGGGTGCCGCAGCCCGACGAGGTTGCACAGGCGCAAGCTGGGCAGCCCGCCCCCTGCCCGCTTCCATCCCGCCGCAAACGCCCCGAGGTCGCTGTCCGAGAACGACAGCACGATCATCTCCGCCGGGTCCTGTGCAGGATCAAACGGCGACGCCGTCTCCTCCAGCCCATGACTTTCGCGGAAGGTGACGTGCATTTACGCCTCCAGAAACGCCGTGATGGCCGAGGCGTCGATATCCGCCCGCTCGCCGATCACCACAAGCTGGGTTGCGCGGGTTTGGGTGCCCCAGGGCCGGTCGTATTGCACCCGCACCCGTTCGCCCACCGCCTGAATCAGCATGCGCATCGGCTTGCCCGTGACCGCGACATAGCCCTTCACGCGCAGGATCTTGCCCTCGCGCGCCAGACGCCGCACGCGGTCCACCAGATCGTCGGGATCGGCCACCTCGCCCAGGTCCACCACGACCGAGTTGAAATCGTCATGCTCGTGCCCGTCCTCGCCGTCGTGATGGCTGGGGCGGGCGTGCAGATCGTTCTCTGCCGCCGCGTTCAGGCCAAGGATCACGCGGGGGTCGATCACGCCTTCGGAAATGGACAGGATCGGCAGGTGCGCGCGGTTCTTCTCGGTCGCCTCGGCCAGAATGATGGCGCGGGCGGAAGCCATTCCGGCCTCCCCGGCCAGATCACCCTTGGTCAACAGCACGATGTCGGCGCAAGCGATCTGATCCTCGAACACCTCGCCCAAAGGCGTGTCGTCATGCCCGTCCGGCTGCGGCGAAGCGCCCGGCGCGAAACGGCCCGCCGCCACGGCCTCGGCATCGGCCAGAGTGATCACCCCGTCCACCGTGATCATCGACCGGATGGCGGGCCAGTCGAACGCCTTCAGCAGCGGCTTGGGCAAAGCAAGGCCCGAGGTTTCGATCAGGATGTGGTCGGGACGGTGCTTCAAGGCCAAAAGCGCCTCGATCGTCGGGATGAAGTCTTCGGCGACCTGGCAGCAGATGCAACCATTGGACAGCTCGACGATGTTCTCCACCGGACAACTTTCGTCGGCGCAGGATTTCAGGATCTCGCCGTCAACGCCCACGGTGCCGAATTCGTTGACAAGGATCGCCAGCCGCTTGCCCTGCGGATTGGCCATCAGATGCCGGATCAGCGTGGTTTTCCCCGCGCCCAGAAAGCCGGTGATCACGGTGACGGGGATTTTGGACAGATCGGTCATTCAGGGCTCCACAGAGGGAAAAATCGGAGGAATACGGGCAATCGATTGCTTGCGGAAGATCACGGGCCGTTCGCGCCACGGCACCAGCCCGTCAAGGGTCCGCGCATAGGCGGCAGCACCGGCCATGATATCAGAGGCATGCTCCACCCGCATCCGGCCATAGACATAGCCCCAGGCGCCCGGCTTGGACAGTGCAATGGACGCGCCCCAGTTGCAGGCCGACAGGCAGTCCACCGGCTTGACGGTGACGCCGGACGCCGCCGGCAGGGCGGTGATCGCCTCGAACAGGCGCTGACCGGTGCAGACCTCGCCCGTCTCAAGGACAAGCCCGGCCTTGCAGGTCATGCAGATATGTAAAGTCGCGCCCATCCTGCCTCGAATATGGGTATGCGGGCGGCGCCAAAATGGTCCAACCGCGCGGCACACCCCGTCCGCTCTTGTTCCGTGGCGCTGGCAGGTCTCCCGGCTTGCGGAGCGGGTTTCCCATGCGGGCTTCCCTTGGTCCCAGCCTTCCCAAGCTTGCGCTCAGTGGCGTCGGGACCTCTCCGGTCACGGTCGCGGGGGCGGCTGCGTTTCGGGGGCCCGGCTTTCGATCAAGCCCCCTGTCGCATTCCCTTTTGGCTTGTCGTAACACAAGCACCAGCGTCAGGACTGCTGTGGCAGGATGACGAACCCTCGTCAAGGACAGCCCCGTCATGTCAGACCCCATTTCCGACACCGACCTCGAACGCCACGCCGCCAAGATGGCAAAGATCAAGGCCGCCCGCGACAAGATCATGGCGACGAAGTCCGGCGAGAAGGGGCTGATCCTTGTCCTGACCGGCGCGGGCAAGGGCAAGTCGTCCTCGGGCTTCGGCATGATCCTGCGCTGCATCGCACATGGGATGCCCTGCGCTGTGGTGCAGTTCATCAAGGGCGCCTGGGATACCGGCGAGCGGCGGCTGCTGACGACACATTTCAGCGATCTCTGCGAGTTCCACGCCATGGGCGAGGGCTTCACCTGGGAGACGCAGGACAAGGCCCGCGACATCGCCGCCGCCCGCGCCGGTTGGGAGAAGGCGAAAGAGCTGATCCGCAATCCCGACATCCGCCTTGTGCTGCTGGACGAGATCAACATCGCGCTGCGCTATGACTACCTGGACCTGACCGAGGTGCTGACTTTCCTTTCGGAAGAAAAACCGCCCTTGACCCATGTCGTGCTGACCGGCCGCAACGCCAAGCCCGAGCTGATCGAGATGGCCGATCTCGTGACCGAGATGACCCTCGTCAAGCATCCATTCCGGTCCGGCATCAAGGCGCAGGCGGGGGTGGAGTTCTGATGCCCGTGAACCCCGTATCATCATTGTGGCGCCAAATACTCCCGCCGGAGGCTGCTGCCGCATGACCAGGGCGCTGATGATCCAGGGCGCGGGCTCCAACGTCGGCAAGTCGATGCTGGTGGCGGGGATTTGCAGGGCCCTGAAACTGCGGGGTCTGTCTGTGGCGCCGTTCAAGCCGCAGAACATGTCCAACAATGCCGCCGTCACGGTGGATGGCGGCGAGATCGGGCGGGCGCAGGCGCTTCAGGCTTTGGCCTGCGGGCTTCTGCCGCATACCGACATGAACCCGGTGTTGCTCAAGCCCGAAAGCGAAGTCGGATCGCAGGTCATCGTGCAGGGCCGCCGCATCGCCACGGTGAAGGCGCGGGACTATGCGGCGCTGAAGCCCTCGCTGATGGCGCCGGTGCTGGACAGCTTCGCCCGGCTGAAGGCGGCGCATGATCTGGTGATCGTGGAGGGCGCGGGCTCGCCAGCCGAGGTGAACCTGCGCAGGGGCGACATTGCCAACATGGGCTTTGCGGCGGCGGCTGGGGTGCCCGTGGTGCTGGTGGGCGATATCGACCGGGGCGGGGTGATCGCGCAACTGGTGGGCACGCAGGTGGTGCTGGACCCGGATGACGCCGCCCGGATCGTGGGGTTTGTGGTCAACAAGTTCCGGGGGGATCCCACGCTGTTCGACGATGGCTATCGGCTGATCGCCGCGCGGACCGGCTGGCAGGGTCTGGGCATCGTGCCGTGGTTTGCCGAGGCGTGGCGGCTGCCGGCAGAGGACGCGCTTGATATTGCCTCGGGGCCGACGGGCGGGGCCAAGATCGCGTGTTTGCAGTTCAGTCGGATTGCGAATTTCGACGATCTGGACCCGTTGAAGGCAGAGCCGGGGGTAGAGGTGGTGATGGTCCGCCCCGGGCAGGCGATCCCCGGCGATTGCGCACTGGTGATCCTGCCGGGCAGCAAATCGACGCGCGGGGATCTGGCGTTTCTGCGGGCGCAGGGCTGGGACGTGGACCTGGCTGCGCATCACCGTCGAGGCGGGCGGATCTTGGGGATCTGCGGCGGCTATCAGATGCTGGGGCGCGCGGTGTCGGACCCCGAGGGGATCGAGGGACCGGCGGGGGATACGCCGGGGCTTGGCCTGCTGGACATTGGAACGGTGATGACCTCGCAGAAGCGGTTGACCCGGACCGAGGCGGTGCATGTCGCGACCGGACTGCCGATCAGCGCCTATGAGATTCACATCGGCCGCAGCGACGGGCCGGACCGGGCGCGGCCTTTCGCGCAGGTGGCGGGCGAGGCCGAGGGGGCGACATCGCGGGATGGCCGCGTGATGGGGTCCTATCTGCACGGGATGTTCATGGGCGATGCGTTCCGGGCGGCGTTTCTGCAGGGGCTTGGCATTGCCGCCCCGGCGCGGGATCACGGGGCCGAGGTCGAGGCGGTTCTGGACCGGCTGGCCGCGCATATCGAGGCGCATCTCGACCTGGATGCGATGTTGGCGCTGGCGCGGTAGGATGGGTGATTCACCCATCTTGCTTGCTGGTCAGGGGTGATGGGTGAATCACCCATCCTACAGGCGCTCGGTCGCGCGGGATTTCACCACGGCCGCCAGCCGGTCCCAGTCCGCTGCACTGCCCGGCAGACCCAACCTGATCCACCCGTCTGACCAAGGGAATATCCGGCACCATATCTGATGCCTGGCGAGAAAGTCCTGCGCACCCGGCGCGCTTGGCATCTCATACAACCCGAACAAATCCGTCCCGCCGACCCAGCCACAGCCCAGCCGCGCGGCGATCCCGTGCAGCCGCAGCGCATCACCCTGCAGCCGCAATGTCGCCGCCGCCGCCTAGTGCCGGTCCGCAAGCGCCACCCTGCCGGTGACCAGCGCCGGGCCCGACACCGGCCGGGGGCCGCCGAGCGCCTGACTCCGGGCGAAATCGGCCTGACATCCCAGTGCAATGCCCAGTCGCAGGACCGCGAGGCGGTAGATTTTGCCAAAGCTGCGCAGTACCGCAACGCCCTCACGGCATGCGTCACCGGCCAGAGAGTGCTGCGGCGCCGGGTCAGCGAAGCTTTCGTCCACCACCAGCCGCCCGACCTTTGGCAGCAGCGCCAACAACGCCGCGCGGCTCCACACTTGGCCATCGGGGTTGTTGGGGCTGACCACCACGGCCAGATCGGCGCCCGCCAGTGCCGCGACCTTTGCCACTTCCTCCACCCGCCAGCCGCGGGCGCGCAAGGTGGCGGCATGTTCGTTCAAAGTCGGCGCCACGATCCGGGCTGGGCCGGGCGGGCACCAAGCAGGGCACCATCTGGCTCGCCGCCTGCGCGCCGTTCAGCGCAAGGATCGGCACCGTGCTGGCATAGGCGCAGCGCGCAGCGTCCAGCAGCGCCGCCATCGCGGAAGCGGTCGGCAGGGCGGTGAACGCCTAAGCGGGCAGGTCAGTCATGGGATAGGGCACGCGGTTGATACCGGCGGACAGCTCGATCCAGCCCTCGCCTCGTCAATGCGCCTTGGCCCAGTCCAGATTGCCGCCATGGCCATGCATCACAGGGCCAAGACCAACAGAAGTGCCGCACAGACTATCATCCCGCCGCGATACAGCGCCAACCCGCGCGTCAGATCCTCCGGTTCTGGATCAGGCGCTCCTGCATTGACCCAAGGGTCCGAGGTCCAAGCGCCATCATACACACGCGGCCCCGACAGCCGCACATTCAGCGCCCCGGCCAGCGCCGCCTCGGGCCAGCCGGCATTGGGCGAGCGGTGGTGGCCGGCATCCGCCCACATCACCGCCAAAGCCCGCCGCCAGCCACGCCCGGCCATGGCGACGAACACCAGTCCCGACAGACGCGCCGGAATCAGGTTCACGACGTCGTCGATCCGCGCGGCGGCCCAGCCGAAGGCGGCGTAGCGCGGCGTCAGGTGGCCGAGCATCGAATCCATCGTGTTGATCGCCTTGTAGGCGGCGATGCCCGGCAGGCCCAGCAGCAGCCCCCAGAACAACGGCGCCACGACGCCGTCGCTGGTGCTTTCCGCCAAGCTCTCCAGCGCCGCCCGTGCCACGCCCGCCTCGTCCAGCGCCATCGGATCGCGGCCCACGATCATCGCCACCGCCTGGCGCGCGCCCGGCAGGTCGCCCTGCCCAAGCGGCCTTGCCACCCGCGCCACATGGTCATGCAGCGAGCGTGTCGCCACCAGCGGCCAGGCCAGAACGCCGGTCAGCGCCACCCCGACCCAGCCCTCGGGCAACAGCGCCACCACCAGATCGGCCAGCCCATAGCACAGGCCCGCAATCCCCAAAGCCACGCCAAGTCCGCGCAGGCGGCGGGTGATGTCGGTGTCGGTCTCGCGGTTGAACTGCTGATCGGCCAGACGGATCAGGCTGCCCGCCCAGGTCACCGGATGGCCGATGCGCCGGTGCAAGGCGTCCGGCCAGCCGACCGCCGCCTCGATCCCCATTGCCACCAGCATGGCGCCTGCAAACATCGCCTATCCCCCGCATCCGAACCGGGTGATCCGCGAAAACCCCGCCGCACGCAAGCCCGCCTCCGCCGCCTCGGGCACCATGCCCGGCGCGAAGATCAGCCCGCGCGCCGATCCGGTATGGGCGATGACATGGCCAAAGGCGCCAAAGCGATGCGCCAGCGCCTCGGCCGGGTCCGTCGCCGGGCCGCGCCGGGCCAAAGTGC
>JANLQT010000423.1:0-2329 GCA_031368035.1 Rhodobacterales bacterium
CGCAAGCCCGCCCCGCGCTTCAGGATCTTCTTCTGGGTGCGCGAGGGTTCGAAATCCGCGACGCGAATCCGCGCCGAAAGACAGGCCGAGCAATCCGCGCAGCTAGGCCGATACAGCACATTCTGGCTGCGCCGGAAGCCCTGCTTGGACAAGGCGTCGTTCAGCCGCTGCGCCTGATCGCCTTGCAGCGCGGTAAACAACTTCCGTTCCATCCGATCATCAAGATACGGACAGGGCTGCGGAGCCGTCACATAGAATTGCGGTGCGATGGGTAGGATATGGCGCATATGAAAGCCTTTGGCGCCGCAAGGTTAGCAAGACAATTCGCGCGCGCCAAGCGTTCTGATCGGCGCGCGCGCATTTCGCTGGCCTGCGAGGTTTGTGCGGGCTTACATCACCCAGGACGCGCTGCGGTTCATCGCAACGCTGCCCAGCACATGGTCCGTCAACCCCTGCTTGCGCGCCGACAGCACCATCAGCGCCACCGAAAGGATCTGCGGCAGGATGAACGCCACCGAGGCGGTGTAAGCGGCGGTGTGCAGCAGTGCCATGCCCGTATCGAACCGGCGGCCCTTGGCGTCGCGCAGGCCGATGCCCATGATCGCCATGCCCGGGGTCGCCGAAAATTGCGCGATGGTCAGCCAGCGATACAGGAAGTTCACCACCAGATACAGACCGCCCAGAAAGAACAGCGCGAGGAACCCCGTGAAGGGGATCAGCACGGCGGTCAGGAACGCGATCAGCACCGAGTCGATGGCCCAGGCGATGCCCCGCTTGGCCGGGATATTGGCATAATAGGCGCTGTGGCGGCGCGGGTCGGGCAAGACCTCGATATCGGCAGTCTGGAACATGGGTTTCCCGTTCTGGCTTAAGGGTCAGGAAAGGGGGCGGCCCGCAGGGGGCCGCCCAGGATCACTCAGGCCGCGTCTTGCGGCGCTTCGGGCGGCACATCGCCGGCCCGGGCCGCCTTGGCGCGGTCATCCATGAACGCATCGAACTCCGACTTGTCCTTGGCTTGGCGCAGGCGTTGCAGGAACGCCTCGAAGGCTTGCTGGTCGTCCTGCAAACGCTTGATCGTCTCGGCCTTGTAGGCGTCGAAGGCGGCGTTGCCGGTCGGGCGCATGGTCGATCCCATGTTGCGCCAGGTGTCTTTCATCGCCTCCCAGTCCTCGCGGGAATGGGAATGGTGATGCGAATGGCGGCCCCAGGAACCGCAGGAAGAAGAACGTCCAAACATGCGTTTGCTCCAGATCATGTAAGCGAGGATTGCCAGCCCGACAGGCCAGAAAAAGACGAAGCCGAGGATCATGGCAACGATCCAGGCGCCTTTGCCGTGGTCGTCAAGCCAGCGCTCGGACTTGCCGAACGCATTGGAAGCGCCGGTTACGCCCTGTCTGAGGGGCTCGGCAAAGGGGGCACTCATCATTATATCGGTCTCCCGGTTGCAGAGAAGGTTGCGTGGGTATCAAGTGGTCCGGCATCATGTGAAGCCGTTTCACATGGACGAAGATGGCCCCGGTTTCGGATGCAATCAAGGGGGAAGTAAATCTATTTTACATCGCGGCGGCGTGAAGGGCACGGCAAGGCGGAAATCGGCGCATCGGCGGAGAGTTTTCCGAATGTTGCGCTGATCCGCACCTGACTCGCAACAAAACGTCGATTCCTTGGGGTCTGGCGACATTTTAAATGCAGTTTTGCGGTTGACGCCCCTTTTCAGGCCCGATAAGGCTGTCCGCAGTTGCGAAAGGGGCAGCCATGACACTCGGTGTAGTCAGCAAAGTCAGGCGCAGGGGCCGGTAACGGTTTGACCTTTGGTTCCCCCCAGCGCCCCCGACCTTCGGGGGCTTTTTGTTGGCAAAATCCCGGGCAAGCGGTAAGGTCCAGATGTTTTGAACGAAGGATATGACGAGATGCGGCAGATGACCGGCGCACAGATGGTGGTTCAGGCCCTGAAGGATCAGGGCGTCGATGTGGTGTTCGGCTATCCGGGCGGCGCGGTCCTGCCGATCTATGACGAGATCTTCCAGCAGAACGACATTCGCCACATTCTGGTGCGCCACGAACAAGGCGCGGTGCACATGGCCGAAGGCTATGCGCGCTCCACCGGCAAGGTGGGCGTGGCACAGGTGACCTCTGGTCCTGGGGCCACCAATGCGGTGACCGGTCTGACCGACGCGCTGATGGATTCCATTCCCATCGTGGTGCTGTCGGGGCAGGTGGCGACATTCATGATCGGCACCGACGGCTTTCAAGAGGCCGATACCGTCGGCATCACCCGCCCCTGCACCAAGATGAACTGGCTGGTGAAGGACACCGCCAATCTGGCGGG
>JANLQT010000456.1:0-5654 GCA_031368035.1 Rhodobacterales bacterium
ACCTTGGCGACCGCGACGACATGCTGCCGACGAACCACGGCTTCGACGAATTCTTCGGCAACCTGTACCATCTCAACGCCGAGGAAGAGCCGGAACATCCCGACTATCCCAAGCCGGAAGAGTTCCCCGATTTCAAGAAGAACTTCGGCCCGCGCGGCGTCATCCACTCCTTTGCCGGCGGCAAGATCACCGACACCGGCCCGCTGACCAAAAAGCGGATGGAGACGATCGACGAGGAAGTGAACGAAAAGGCCCTCGACTTCATGGAGCGGGCGGCGAAGGACGAAAAGCCGTTCTTCCTGTGGTGGAACTCTACCCGGATGCACATCTTCACGCATCTGAAGGAAGGTTCAGCGGGCAAGACCGGCCTTGGCATCTATGCTGACGGCATGGTCGAACATGACGGCCATGTCGGCCTCGTGCTGGCCAAGCTGAAAGAGCTGGGCCTCGATGAGAACACCATCGTCATGTACGCGACCGACAACGGTGCCGATGTGTTCACCTGGCCCGATGGCGGCGTCACGATGTTCCGGGGCGAAAAGAACACCCCCTTTGAAGGCGGCTACCGCGTGCCTTGCATGATCCGCTGGCCGGGCGTCATCGAACCCGGCACGGTCAACAATGAGATCGGCTCGCACGAGGACATGCTGGCGACGTTCCTTGCGGCAGCCGGTGAGCCGGACGTGGGCGAGAAATTGCTCAAGGGTCACAAGGCCATCGGGCGCGACTACAAGGTGCATCTGGACAGCTACAACCTGATGCCCGCGCTGAAGGGCGAAGCCAAATGGCCGCGCAGGGAGTTTCTGTATTGGACCGATGATGGCAGCGTGGCCGCCTTGCGCTTCCACAACTGGAAGCTGTCGTTCCTCAAGCAGAACGGCCACGGGCTGCATGTCTGGATCGATCCGTTCGAAGAACTGCGCGCGCCGATCCTGACCAACCTGCGGATGGACCCGTTCGAGATCGCGCAAGAGATCGGCATGGATTACGTGCGCTGGTTTGCCGAGCACATGTTCATGATCGCGCCGGGGGGGCAATCGTGGCCAGGTGGTTGCAAAGCTTCAAGGAGTTTCCGCCACGGCAGAAACCGGGCAGCTTCATCCTGGACCGGGTGATGCAAGCCATGGTCGGCACCGGTGGCGGCGGCCACTGATCGAAAGTCCGGACGGCGGGGCGTGCCCCGCCGTCCGGCGCCTTTTCGATCAGCCTGCGTGTGAAAACCGGCAGATTTCACGCGTGAAATGTGCCGTATCATATTGAATAAAAACGATTTTCGTTTTTTCGTTCAGATTCCATTAACCACGATTTCGCGCAGTGTCCCCGCACAGAACGCCGAAGACGGCGGCATCACAGGCCCCCCAGGGCGACCCGCTGGGGCTTGCGCGGATGGCTCAAACGCGCGGATGGGCAAGCTGCAATGCGATCGGGCGGAACGACAAAGCCATCCCGCCCGACCACAAAGTGTCTGCTGATCAGAACCGGTAGTTCGCGTTCACGCCAAGCGTCATGACGTTCAACTCGTCCGTGCTGCCCAGATTGCCCGAGAACCGGTTGGTCGTAAGCTCGGTCCCGACGGTCCAGGCGCGGTTCAACTGGTATTCCGCGCCCACACCGGCAAACCAGCCAGCTTCAGAGGAATCTGCGCCACCTGCATCCGTCTGCATGACCCAAGCTGCACCGCCGGTGACATAGGGCAGAAGCTTGCCCGCATCGAGGCCCGCCCGCGCGCCAAGGCGGGCGACCGAGTTTACCGTATTGCCCTGATATTGCATGCTGGTCATGTCATAGCTGCCCGTCGCGCCAAGGACCCAAGAACCAAAGTCCATGTCATAGCCGCCGCGCACACCATAGACCATGTCCGAGCCGCCCGAGGTGGTGGCCGCGTTGCCATAGCCAAGGCTGGCACCGGCGTAAAAGCCGTTCCAGTCGCCGCCCATGGGCATCACCATCATCGGCGCGGGCGATACCATCGGTGCAGGCTCTGGCGCCACCACGACCGGCCCGCCGGCCAGGGCCGGAAGCGATCCTGCCGCGATCATCGCGGCCGCAAGGGAAGTCATCGTGATTTTCATCGTCGTTTCCTTAAATTGTAACGCGTCGCCCAAGCAGGTCAGCCGGGTCGTTCAGCCGCCCGGCAGGATGCGCGGAGGTTGCTTGCAGAACTACGAAAGGCGGACGTCCAGCGCCGCCGATTGCCGCTGCCCCCTTTTGCAGGGAAGGCCGGTTGCCCGCACTAACACCAATCAGTTGACGCCGAATGGGCCCACAAACCAGCACGGTCGGCTTCACTCTGCCGTGACGGGGCGGGAATTGGCGCAAGGCGCAGGGGGAAATGGGCGAAGCTTTGCCAACGGGGCGCGGGAAAGGGCCCTGGTCTTGCGGCGAGGTTCTCCGAAACCTTCGGCCGCGTCAGCCTTCGGCCTTTTCCACCAGTCGCAGCCAGTCTTCCTCGGCGCGCGCCAGCGCCACTTGCCGCTCGGCCATGGCTTCAGAGCCTTTGCGGAACTTCACCGGATCGCGGGTGAACAGGTCGGAACCTTCCAAAAGAACCGCCAGCTTGCCGATCTCGGCCTCCAGCCGCGCGATCACGTCCGGCAATTCCGCAAGCCGGTTCTTCTCGGTAAAGCTGAGCCTGTCCGAGGCTTTCCTTGCGTCCGGCTTCACCGGTGCCGCGTTGGATTTTGCCTGGCCCTGCCGTTCCAGCGGCGCGCTGCGCTGCGCCACATAATCCGACCAGCCGCCGGGATACACCGACACATGGCCGTTCCCCTCCATCGCCACGGTGGTCGTGGCCACGCGGTCGATGAAATCGCGGTCGTGGCTGACCAGCAGCACGGTGCCGTCATAATCGCCCAAAAGGTCCTGCAACAGGTCCAGCGTTTCGACGTCCAGATCATTGGTCGGCTCGTCCAGGATCAGCAGGTTCGACTGCTGCGCCATCAATCGCGCCAGCAAAAGCCGCGCGCGTTCGCCGCCCGACAGCGACTTCACCGGGGCGCGGGCCTGGCGCTCGTCGAACAGGAAATCCTTCAGATAGCCGATCACATGCCGGGGCACCCCGCGCACCAGAATCTGGTCCGAGGCACCCGAAACGCGCATCAACGGATCGCCGGTCAGGTTATCCCACAGGCTGGCTTCGGGGTCCAATGTGGCGCGGCTTTGGTCGAACACCGCGATGTCAAGGCTGGTGCCCAGCTTGACCGAGCCGGAATCCGGCGTCTCTTGCCCGGTCAGCAGCCGCAGCAGTGTGGATTTGCCAACGCCGTTCGGCCCGACAAAGGCCACCCGGTCGCCGCGCAGGATGCGCAGGTCCAGACCCTGCACGATCACCTTGTCGCCGAAAGCCTTGGACAGGCCCGTCGCTTCGATCACCTTTTTGCCCGACAGGGTGCCGCTGTCGAACAGCATCGCCGCAGTGCCCTGCCGCCTGACCTGCGCCGCGCGGCCTTCGCGCAACACTTGCAACGCCCGCACCCGGCCCTGATTGCGTTTTCTGCGCGCAGAAATGCCCTCGACCGCCCATTTGCCTTCGGCCTTGATCTTTCGGTCCAGCTTGTGGCGGGCCTGATCTTCCTCGGCCCAGGTTTCCTCGCGCCAATCCTCGAAGGACACAAAGCCCTGATCGCGCTTGCGCAGCAACCCCCGGTCCAGCCACAGCGTCGCGCGGGTCAAGCGCCGCAGCAGCGCGCGGTCGTGGCTGATGATGACATAGGCCGCGCGGGTGTCGGCCAGTTCCTGTTCCAGCCATTCGATGGCCGCGATATCCAGGTGGTTGGTCGGCTCGTCCAGCAGCATCAATTCCGGCGCTTCGGCCATCAGCTTGGCCAAAGCCGCCCGGCGGCGTTCCCCGCCCGAGGCAGTGGCGACCGGCATTTCTGGGTCGAACCCCAGCCCCTCGGCCGCGACGGCGACACGGTAGGAATGGTCCGGGTCCAGCCCACTGGAGGCAAAGGCCCCCAGCGTTTCAAAGCCCGAAAGGTCCGGCTCTTGTTCCATATAGCCGACCTTGACCCCGGGCGGGATCACCAGCAGGCCCTTGTCCGGCTCTATCAGGCCGGCCATCAGCTTCATCAGCGTCGATTTGCCCGACCCGTTGCGGCCCACCAGCGCCAGCCGCTCGCCGTCCTGCACGACAAGGCCGATGCTGTCCAACAGGGGGTTGCCGCCAAAGGTCAGCGAAAGGTCGTTCAGTTGCAGAAGGGGTGCGCGTGCCATGATGGGCGGGGGGTAAAGGGGGCCGCGCGGAAGGTCAACGCGATAGATCGCGCAAGGCGGCGGCGCGGGCGGGCGGGATGGCGGCGATGTCCAGCCCGGTGAACAGATGGTAGGTGCCCAGGTCGCGGTCGATCACCGCATGGTCCGACACCCGCCCACCCATCGCCAGATAGCTGCGCAGCAGCGGGGGAAGCCGGGCAAGCGCAAGATGCGCGTCGTCGGGCGGGGGCAGGTGCGCGATGGGGAAGACCTCGGCGGAACGGATCCCCGGTGCCCAAGTCGCA
This sequence comes from Rhodobacterales bacterium, assembly GCA_031368035.1. Taxonomy (GTDB): domain Bacteria; phylum Pseudomonadota; class Alphaproteobacteria; order Rhodobacterales; family Rhodobacteraceae; genus Stagnihabitans. Next base: position 4,500 of record JANLQT010000456.1, read on the forward strand.
GGGGCCAGGTTGCGGGCGGCAAGCAGGCCGAGTGCAGCCGAGTCCGCCGCCGGTTCCGTGCCCGGAAACGAGGTGCAGCCGAACAGGAACCCCGCGCCCCAGGCATCCACCAACCGGGTCGCAAAACCCCAGGCAAGGCGGATCGGGTCGGGCCCCCGCTGCTGGGGGTCGATGCAGAACCGCCCCATCTCGACCATCGCGCCGCCGCGCGCGGCAAGGCGTGACAGGTCATAGCGTTGGCCGGAATAGCTGGCCCCGATCTGGCCTGCGCCATAAAGCCGAATGCGGAACGTCGCGGCCAGAACGCCTTCGCGCAGCACCACGGCATGACTGCACAGCCGGTCCATGGCATCGCGGTCGGCGCGTCCGCCACGAAACACCCGCGCACGCAGGGCCAGCGCGGCCTCGACCTCGGCCCCTGCCGCCAGCCGCGCCACCAGCCTGCCCTTCACCAAAGGCTCCATCTTCCCCTCTCACGACCCTGTCAGCCCGTTGCAACAAAACTGGAACCGGCCCGCAAACGTCCTACATACCCGCCTGTCCCCGCAAGACCTGACGCCCCAATCCGCTTTCGCGGCAAATCGCCTTGCGCTACCCTGCACCAAAATGGAGACGGGCATGAACAAGGTCATCAAAACCGACAAGGACTGGCTGGCGCAACTGGGCGATCTGGCCTTCAAGGTGACGCGGCAGAAGGCCACCGAGCGGCCCTTCAGCCACGAAGGCTTTCCATCCGGCCCCGGCACCTATCACTGCGTCTGTTGTGGGGCAGAATTGTTCGACGCCTCCACCAAATTCGAATCGCATTGCGGCTGGCCCAGTTTTTCCGCCGCCGAGGACAACGGCATGGTCACCGAAGAAGAAGACCGCAGCCTGTTCATGCACCGGACCGAGGTTCTGTGCACCCAGTGCAACGCCCATCTGGGCCATGTCTTCAACGACGGGCCACAGCCCACGGGCCTGCGCTATTGCATCAACGGCGTCTCGCTGGAGTTCAGGCCGAAAGCCTGACCTTCCATGGCAATGACACGGGCGCGGTCACACGCGCGCGGTCACACGGGCGCAATGGCTCGGGCCCAGTCACACAGGTCACTGGCCCAGAATGGCGCCTGTCTGCTGCGCCGCACCCGCCAGACCGATGTTCGAGAAAAGCTG
>JANLQT010000460.1:0-11013 GCA_031368035.1 Rhodobacterales bacterium
CGGTCCGTCCCCAGAGCGGGCGCCTGTTCGTGCAGAGAGAACCCGGGGCCCGGTTCTGACGTCACCGTCGCGGTGAAGTGCGGGCATGGCAGGGTGATCACGGCCACAGGGCCGTCCGGACCGATGCACCCTTGCAAAAGCTCGCCGAAATGGCCCTGAACGACGCCCCTCATGGCGGGGTGAGTGCCGGATATGACTGGGCGACGCAAGACCCCCGGGCGGGGGTCTTGGGCAGAAGCGGGCGGCGCCCGGCGCGAAAGGCCCGGGCGCCTTTGCGCTACTTGCGCTTGGCGAGGTCGGCCTCGGCATCGGCCACATGCTTTTTCACCGCGAAGAAGCTGTCCGGCGTGACGGAAATCGAATCGATCCCCGCTTCGACCAACAGCCGCGCGAACGAGCTGTCGTTCGAGGGTGCCTGACCGCACAGGCCCACCTTGGCCCCCGCCGCATGGGCCTTTTCGATCACCGTGCGGATCATCCACAAGACCGCCGGATCGCGTTCATCGAACAGGTCCGCCAGAGTGCCCGAGTCGCGGTCCACCCCCAGCGTCAACTGGGTCAGATCGTTCGAGCCGATGGAAAATCCGTCGAACCTTTGGGCGAACTCGGTGGCCAGAATGACGTTCGAGGGGATCTCGCACATCACATAGACCTGCATCCCGTTCTCGCCGCGCTTCAGGCCGTTCTCGGCCATCACCGCCAGCACCCGGTCGGCTTCGTCCAACGTGCGGCAGAACGGGATCATCATGATGACATTGGTGAAGCCCATCTCTTCGCGCAGCTTCCTGATCGCGCGGCATTCCAGCGCGAAGCCGTCCTTGTAGCGATCGGAATAATACCGCGAGGCGCCGCGGAAGCCGATCATCGGGTTTTCCTCGTCAGGCTCGAACTGGGTGCCGCCCAGAAGGTTGGCGTATTCGTTGGTCTTGAAGTCGCTCATCCGCACGATGACCGGCTTGGGGAAACAGAAAGCCGCAATGCGCGACAGGCCGCGGGCCAGGGCATCGACGAAGTAATCGCCCTTGTTGGCATAGCCCTTGGTCATCGCTTCGATCTCGGCCTTGACGGCTTCGTCCTTCAGCTGGTCGAAGCGGGTCAGCGCCAAAGGATGCACCTTGATCGCGTTGTTGATCACGAATTCCATCCGCGCGAGGCCCACGCCTTCGGTCGGCAAATGCCACCAGCGGAACGCGGCAGACGGGTTGGCCAGGTTCAGCATGATCTTGGTGCGGGTCTCGGGCACGGTATCGTAGTGCAGTTCCTGCACGTCGAACTCGGACGTGCCGGCGTAGACGAAACCCTCTTCGCCTTCCGCGCAGGACAGCGTCACCTCCTGTTCACTGTGCAGAACCTCGGTCGCGTTGCCGCAGCCCACGACGGCGGGCAGGCCCAATTCGCGGCTGACGATGGCGGCATGGCTGGTGCGCCCGCCGTGGTCGGTGATGATCGCCGCCGCTTTCTTCATGATCGGCACCCAGTCGGGGTCCGTGGTCGAGGTCACCAGGATCGAGCCTTCGACGAACTGGTCGATATCGCGGGCGTTCTCGATCAGACACACCGTGCCGGAGACGACCGCCTCGCCCACCGAAAGGCCCTTCAGCAGGGTCGGCCCGTGCGATTTGACGTGATAGCTTTTCAGCACACCGACCTTGGCGCGCGATTGCACCGTTTCAGGCCGGGCCTGCACGATGTAAAGGACGCCGGTGTACCCGTCCCGTGCCCATTCCATGTCCATGGGCTGGCCGTAATGCGCCTCGATGGTCGCCGCCTGCCGGGCAAGTTCCAGAATTTCGGCATCGTTCAGCACATACTGCGCGCGCTCGGCCTTGGAGGTCGGAACGTTTTTCGTCTCACCGCCGGTGGTGCCGGCATAGATCATCTTCTGTTCCTTCTCGCCGAGTTTCTTCTCGACGATGGGCACCAGCTTGGGGTTCGCCAGCAGCGGCTTGAACACCTGATATTCGTCCGGGTTCACCGCGCCCTGCACGACGTTTTCGCCCAGACCCCAGGCGGCATTGATCAAGGCGACCTTGTCAAAGCCCGATTCGGTATCCAGCGAGAACATCACGCCCGACCCGCCAATGTCAGAGCGCACCATCAGTTGCACCCCGATGGACAGCGCCACCTTGGTATGGCCAAAGCCCTTCAGCATCCGGTAGGTGATCGCCCGGTCGGTGAACAACGAGGCATAGCAGCGCCGGCAGGTGTCCAACAAAGCCGCATCGCCGCGCACGTTCAGATAGGTTTCCTGCTGGCCGGCGAAACTGGCATCCGGCAGATCCTCGGCGGTGGCGGACGAGCGGACGGCGACCGAAAGGTCCTTGGCACCGGTGCGCCTGGCCAGTTCGGCAAAGGCCGCCAGAATCTGCGTGCGGGTGTCGGCCGGAAAATCCCCCGCGATGATGGCCTTGCGGATCGACGTTCCCGCCTCGGCCAGCGTGATCTTGCCCGCCTCCAGCCGCTCTTGCGTTTCGGCGATGAAATCATCCAGGCCATTGGCGGTCAGGTAGTCCCGGAACGCCTGCGCCGTGGTGGCAAAACCCGGCGGCACCTTGATGCCCTTGCCGCCCAATTGCCGGACCATTTCGCCCAGCGAAGAATTCTTGCCGCCCACAAGGGCCACATCCCCCCGCGAGAGGTTTTCGAACCAGATGACCTTTGAAGTTGTGTCCGCCATAGTGTGTCTCCCCCTTCCCATGAACTGCCGCATGAATTGCCGCATGAACTGCCGCATGAACTGGGCGTCCACCGCTGCGGATGCGCCTTTTCACCGGCTTGCTCCATGATCCGGATCAATGTGGGGACAACGGACGTGTGGTAATTGTCATCTGTGGCGCGGAAGCAGACATCGGTGTCAACCGCCCGCACCAAAGGCACAACAGGAGGGCAACCATGGTGCATCAGGAGCTTCAGGATCTGGTCGGCGCGGTCGAGGCTGCGGACCCGATGAACGCCGATCTGGCGGCGCGGGCGATCACGGCGCTGCGGTCGGGGTTTCCGGCAGAGGCGGCGGCGGGGCTGATCCCGGACGGTCTGCCCTCGACCGATGCGCTGCTCGCTTTGGTGCAAGTGGCGCTGCCGGGTTGGCATTACAAGATTCATGGGCGGGCGCGACCGGCAGGGGCCTGGTCCTGCTCACTGCGGCGGTCCGATGTGCTGGATGACGACGAAATCCTTGGCACCGGCGATGCCGACGCCTTGCCGCAGGCGCTGCTGGCCGCCCTTCTGCGCATCGTCGCCTGGCGCTAAGCCTTCCGGCGGCGGGCGAGCGTCAGGCCCGGCCCGCTGCGGACTGCACGTCGTCGGACTGCACGCTGCCGGACTGCCCGCTTTCGGAGTCCGCGCCGTCAGCGCGGGTACCATCAGCGCGGGCGACGATCAGGATCGCAAGCAGGATCACGGCGCCGCCCACCAGCGCCGGGCCCGGAATGCGCTCGCCCAGCACCGCAAAGGCGGCCGCGCCCCCGAACACGCTTTCGCTCGAGGTGATCGTCGCCGCAACTGAAGCGGTCACGCTGCGCTGGGCAACGGCGGTCAGGACCGAGGCCCCGGCCGAGGAAAACACCCCCAGATAGGCCAGTTCCGGCCAAGCCGCGCCGACATCCTGCAAGCTGGGCGATTCAAGCCACAGCGCCAGCGGCGCGGCCAGAAGCGCCGTGACCGCGAACTGGATCGCGGTGGTCCACAAAAGGCGGCCATGGCGATGCAGATGGCGGCCAAGCGCCACCATCGCGCTGGCATAGAACACGGCCGACCCCAGGCTGGCCAGATCGCCCGGATTGATCCCCGCCCCGATATGGCTGCCCGCCCCGGCCAGTCCGCTCATCAGGAAGGCGCCAAACAGAATGGCGCCGCCTGCCAGCGCCACAGAGGCTTTGGGCCGCTGACCCAGCCAGACCCAGGCGATCACCGGGGTCAGCACGGCGCAGGTGTTGACCAGGAAACTGGCGTTGGTCACGGAGGTCCAGCGATAGGCGCATTGCTGCAAGACCAGCGCACCCGCAAACAACAGCGCCACGCCGCAGGCGCTTTTCAGGAACGACGAGGTGAACGGGACGGATTGCCGCGCACGCTGCCATGGCTGCAAAAGCGCCAGGATGATTGCGAACGCCAGGGTGCAGCGCAGCGCCAGTGTCGTCAACGGCCCGACATGCAGCAGGACCGTCTTGCTGGCGACATTCCCGCCGCCCCACATCATTCCGGCCACCAAAAGCAGCGCCATGGCAAGGCCGGGCGACAGGTGACGCCAGTCTGCTGCTTGCGGCACGATGTGCGGCGCGCGCGGCCGACTGCGCAGGCGCAACGCCCGGTCCTGCGTGCGGAATGTCTGGATTGTCAGGGCGGTCGTCATGGCCAGCATCGCTTTCTGCACGGGAGGGTTTCGGCCCCGTCCCGGTCAGCATGCCCGCGCCCTGGCGGGGTGGATGTTTCCTGCGGAACCACAAGCGCGGGATTTTCTGCTGCGCCTGCGTCAGCGAGGGGACCGGCCCGGCCAAAAGGCAAGACCGCCAGCCCCCTGTCCTTCCCTTACGGCAACGCCGGAAAATCGCTGCGACGGTGGGACACCACCATGGTTTTCAGCGCCTTGGGCGCCAGCACGTCGACCGCATCGCCCCATTGATACAGGTGCCAGGCCATCTCCAGATGGCCCGAGGTGAAGAACCGCACCGTCAGGCTGCCGTCTGGTTCCTCGGTGATCTGTTGCTGCGGATGAAAGGTGAAGGCACGTGCGACGGGTGCCGCCTGGGGCGCAAACCGCCAGATCACCTCGCCGAATTCCGCTTCAGCGTGATAGCTGCCAAAGGCGCGGGCGGCATGGGCGTCCAGATAGCGGCGCATGCCCAACGGCAGGCCATGCTGTTCCAGCAGACGCCGGCGGCTGGGGTCCCTGCCCCGGCATAGGTGATCCAGATCTGGTGCGGGCCCTTCAGCGCCTCGGCCAGAACGATCAGAATATAGCCCGCGCCGCGCATGGTCGGCCCGGGGCGCGAGGCGCGAGGCGAACCCATAGGCCTCCAGCACCGCCTCGGCACCAGATTCGACCCGGCGGGCATGGCTGCCCGGCATCGCGGCAAGGATGCGGTCGCGCAGGCCCTTAAGCGCCCGCACCTCACTTGCGGTGCCGTCCCGTTCGGTGCGGACAACCGCCAGTTCCTGTGCGGCAAGTTCACTGTCGCGCAGGCCATGGGCCAGCATCAGGCGGGCACCGGACAGGGCCAGTTTCCAGTATCTGCGCCAGTCCTCCGCTGGAGCGGGCGGACGGACGGATCGAGGTCTTTTCGGCGCGGACCTTTCTTGGCCCGGATGAAATGCGCCCGACAATCTGGGCCAAGTGGCACGCGATCCCCGCCGCGCGGGCAGCCGCATGACGTTGCCTTATCGGGCCGGACCGTTCAACCATGGGCACGATCGGCCATGGCAGGACCCCGCATGAGAAATCTGGACGACACCCTCCTGTTCTCGCCGAACCGGATCAACGTCGCCGTCTCGCGCGCCGCGGTGCAGGCGCTGGTGTCTGGCGAAGATGTCTGGCGCTGGTGTCTGGCGCTGGTGTCTGGCGATGGTGTCTGGCGATGGTGTTCGGCAGCCCCCGTCTGCGCGAGGCGAACTTCGAACCCATCGCACAGTCAGGGCCTGTGAACACCCTGCCCGTCCTGCCCGTCCTGCCGTTTAGGAGCCTTTGATGACCCACCGTTTCCTGCATTCCTCTGACCTGCATCTTGGCAAGGCGTTCGGCGGCTTTCCCGAACAAATCCGGGGCCGCCTGCGCGAGGCGCGGCATGGCGCGATTTCCCGGCTCGCAAGCGCGGCGCGGCAGGGCGGCACCGATCTGGTGCTGCTGGCGGGTGACACGTTCGATGCCGAAACCCCGGCGCCCGAGACATTGCGCCACGCCTTGCGCGCGATGGCGGCCGAAACGGGCATCACCTGGGTGCTGCTGCCGGGCAACCATGACAGCCTGGCCGCGTCCGAGCTTTGGCGCCGGATCGCCACGGACGGCCCGCCCAACCTGCGCGCCGTGGCGGGTCCCGTGCCGTTCGAAGCTGCGCCGGGCTTGTGGATCCTGCCCGCGCCCGGCACCCAGCGCCGCCCGGGCCGCGATCTGACCGAGGCGATGGAGATCGCGACACCGGAGGGCGCGCTGCGGGTCGGCCTTGGTCATGGCGCGGTCACGGATTTTTCGGGCGAAGAAGGCACCACCGGGATCATCCCTCCGGACCGCGCGCGGCTGTCGGGGCTGGATTACCTTGCCTTGGGCGACTGGCACGGCTGCCTGCAGATCGGGCCGGCCACCTGGTATTCCGGCACGCCAGAGGCCGACAGTTTCAAGCACAGCGTCCAGGCCTCGGCGCTGGCTGTGGCGCTGGTTGTGGCGTTGGCCGCCGGCGCCGTGCCTCAGGTGACGCAAGTGCCAACAGGCGCCTTCGGCTGGCTGCGCCCCGAGGTTGACCTGCTGCCCGGCGATGACGCTGTCGCCCGGATGACCAGCGCCTTGCCGCCCCTGACCGGCCGGCGCGACCAACTGCTGCGGCTGGTCGCGCGCGGTCGCTTGCCGCTGGCCGATCTGACCACACTGCGCGCCGCACTAAAGGCCGCTGGCCCGGATTTCGGCTGGTTCGAATCCGATCTGGCCGCCCTGTCCGCCGAGGCGCGCCCCGAAGATCTGGACCAGATCGACCACGCGGGCGCCCTTCGGCAAGCCGCCGAAGCCCTGCTGGCCGAATCCTTGGACCCGGCGCTGTCGCTTGACGCGCGGTCTGTGGCGGGGGCGGCGCTCTCCCGGCTTTATGCCCTCGCGCTGGAGGTTCAGGCATGAAGATCCGGTCCATCGAACTGACGAACATCCGCCGCTTTGCCGGCCTGCGCGCGAAGATCGACGGGATCGGCGACGGGATCACCGTGCTGTCCGAGCCGAACGAATTTGGCAAATCCACGTTCTTTGACGCCTTGCACGCGCTGTTCTTTGAACGCCACCGCAGCACGAAAGCCGCAGTGAAATCGCTGCAACCCCATTCGGGCGGCGCGCCGGAAGTGGAATTGACGCTGGAATTGCCCGAAGGGCTGTTCCGGATTCGCAAGCGTTGGCTGACCAAGGCCACCGCGCAGGTCTTTGATGCGTCAGGCAAATTGCTGGCGCAGGACGACGAGGCGGAATCCTGGATCGACCGGCTGCTGGGTCAGGGTCTGGCCGGGCCCTCGGGTCTGTTGTGGGTCCGGCAGGGACTGGTCGGCCTTGAAGCGGAAGGCAGCAGCAGCGCGGACAAGACCGAGCGCGAACAATCCCTGTCCGCCCGGCGCGATCTTCTGTCGTCCTTCGCGGGCGAGATCGAGATGATGACCGGCGGGCGGCGCATGGACGCTGTTCTTGCCCGGGTTGGACAGGACCTGGCACGTCTGGCCACCACCACCCTGCGGCCCAAGGCCGGGGGCGACTGGGCAAGGGCGGTGGACGAAGCGGGTGTTCTGTCGGGCGATCGAGAACAACTCGCCTCCAAGGCGCTACGCCTGTCCGGCGAGTTGGGGCGCCGGGCCGAGGTCATCAGGGACTTGCGCCGCGTCACCGATCCCGCCGTCGAACTCGCCCGGCAAGCCGAAATGCAAGAGGCGCGGCAGGCGCATGAGGCGGCGCTGGCACATGAAGCGCGGCGCGGGGCGGCGCGGCAGATGGCCAATCTGGCCGCCCTGACCGCAGACAGGGGCGCGGCCGAAATGCGCCGGCTGACCTCGCTGACCGATCGTCTGCTGGGCGCGGAAAGCCGCCACCAGGACGCAGCGGAGCGCGCGCTCAAGGCCGATGCTGCGGTCACACAGCGCCAGAACGAGGACCGGACGGCCAGCGACGCCCTGGTTCTGGTGCAGACCGGGACCCGGGAAATGGCGCGGCGCATGGCCGCCGCGCTGCAGGCCAAAGCATCCGAAGCGGCGCGGGCGCGGGCGCTGCACCTGACGCAAGCGCTTGCCCAGGCCGAGGCTCAGCGCGACCTGGCCGAGCGTGCCACAGCGCAGCGGGCATTGATCCAGGTTACGGACAAATCCTTTGCCGAGGCCGAGACGGCGCAAGGCGACCGCGACCGGTTGGCGGCGCGGATCGACGCGCAGTCCGTCTCCGTCAGCTTTGCCTATGTCGGGGCCACCCGCGCACGGATGAACGGCGCTGATGTGCCCGAAGGCCCGCAACGGTTGACGGCGCGGGCGGCCTTCGATCTTCCGGGCCTTGGCGCCGTGACGATTGACCCCGGCCAGTCCGCCGGCAACCCGGACGCCGACCTCGCCGCAGCCGAGACCGCCCTGTCCCGCAAACTGGAAGCGTGCGGTGCGGCTGACCTGAGCGCGGCGCGGCAGCAGCAGACCGACGCACGACGGCTGGACGAAGAGATTCGCACCGCAAGGGCCATTCTGGCGCAGATTGCTTCGGCTGGGATTGACCCCCTGCGCGAGGCGCTGGCCAAGGCGCGCGTGGAAGCTGCCGGAAGCGAGGGTCCGGCGGAAGACATTCCGGCGCTGGCGGCGGATCTCGCGCGCACTGAGGCGGCGGAAACCGCGGCCCGCAGCCTGGCTGGCGAGGCCCATGCCCGCGCCATGGCGGCGGCCGAAACGCGGGCCGCAGCGTTTGCTGACCGGACCTCGGCCGAGCGCGCGCTGGGGGCTGCCAAAGACGAGGCAGGTGATCCGCAAACCCTGTCGCTGATGCTAGCGACCCTCACGGCCGCACAGCCGTCCCTGCAGGCGCAGGCAGACGAGACGCAAATCGCCCTGAAAGCGCTGGACTCGCTGCCGATTGATCTGGAAACCGCCGCCGCGCGACTTTCGCGCGCCGAATCCGCCGATCTGCGGGCCAGACAGGACCGCGAGCGGCTTCAGAACGATCTTTCGACGCTGAACGGTTCGATCGGCGCGCTGGCTGATCAGGGCATCGAAGAGGCGCTGGACGATGTGACCGGCCGTCTTGCCGCCGCCGAGGCGCGGGCGCGGCGCTATGAGGCCGAGGTGCAGGCGCTGGCCCGGCTTCGACTGAGTTTGGATGCGGCCCGGCGCGCCGCGCGGGACGCCTATTTCGGCCCCGTCCTGCGCGAGCTTGAGCCCTTGCTGTCGATCCTGCACCCCGGCGCGCATTTGCAGATCGACGACCAGACCCTGCTGCCCGTCGCCCTAACCCGCGACGGCCAGATCGAGGCGCTGGACATCCTGTCCGGCGGCACGCGCGAACAGGTGGCGATCCTGACCCGCCTGGCCTTTGCGCGGCTGTTTGCGCAAACCGGGAGGTCGGTGCCGGTGATCCTGGACGATGCCCTGGTGCACAGTGACGACGACCGGATTGAAACCATGTTCACTGCACTGCACCGCGTGGCGCGCGATCAGCAGATTCTGGTCCTGACCTGCCGCCAGCGCGCCTTTGCCAGCCTGGGCGGTGCGCGCGCGTCTGTGTCCATCGAAGCGGCATAGCCAAACGCAAGAGTGGCGGGTTCGGAGCGTTCAGGTCGCAGCAATCCCGGCGGAACGCCCAGCCACATGCTCTGCCGCCGCATGCGAAGCAGCGGCGCAGGCGGCCGAAAATGCCTCGCCGCGTACCATCGCGGCGGCCAGCGCCCCGATGAACGCATCCCCTGCCCCGTGCGAGCTGACGACGGTGATCTTCTCGGCCGGAATCGTGAAATGTTCATCATCCGAGCTGAACGCAGACAGCCCCAGCGCACCCGCCGTCACGATGACCGTTTCAAAGCGGCAGGCCAGGGTCTTGGCGGCCTCTTCGGCGTTTGCAAGCGTGGTGACCGGTGCGGCGCCCATCATCTCGGCCTCGACGGCATTGACCACCAGAAAATCGACCAGCCGGGTGAAGGCCGCCGACATCGGGCGGTTTGGGGCGGCGTTCAGCAGGGTGCGGATGCCGCGGCGCCGCGCCTCGGTGGCGGCGGCGATGTTGACCGCCTCGGGAACCTCATTCTGCAGCACCAGCAGCCCGACATCCTGCCAGATCACCGGATCGTTCAGGGCGGCCGGGTCAATCCGCAGGTTGGCCCCCGAAACGATGGTCGCGGCATAATCGCCGTCCGCGTCCATGATCGCCACGCTCATGCCTGACCCGGCCTCGGCGCAGGTCACCACAAACCGATGATCCACACCACTGCGGGCCAACCCGTCCCGCAGGAACACGCCGAACCCATCGGCCCCGACTGCCCCGACCATCCGGGCCGAGCCGCCCTGCAACTGCGCGGACACCGCCTGATTGCCGCCCTTGCCGCCGAACTTGGCAAACCAGCGCGTGCCCACGGCGGTCTCGTCCTTGCGCGGCAAGTGATCCGCCTCGACCATGATGTCATGGTGCAGGCTGCCGACGACAAGGACGATGGCTTCGGGTCTGGTCATGACGGCCTCATGTTCTGCGGTTCGACTGCACCGCGCAGGGTGCGGCTATGGTTCAGATCGGCGGTCTTGCGGTCGCTCTGCGCGATGGCGACGAACAGCGCACCCAGCAGGTTCAACTGCGCAATCCGCGCCGTGGCGTTTTCCCCCAGCGACGGCGAGCTCTGCGCGGTTGAGCACAAAACCACATCGACCAGCCCGGCCAGCGGGCTTTCGGCATGGTTGGTGACCGCGATGATCCGCGCGCCGTTGCGCCGGGCCAATTCCACGGCATCGATCACCGCCGAGGTGGTGCCGGAATGGGAAAACGCCAACTCCACGTCATCCGGCCCCAGCAGGGCCGCCGACATCATCATATGCGCATCGTCAAACACCGAGGCGCGGATGCCGATGCGCAGGAACTTGTGGGCCACGTCGCGGGCGATCTGTGCCGACCCGCCAAGACCGCAAAAGTCCCGCTGCCGCGCGTGGTGCAGATAGTCCACCGCCCGATCAAACGCCGTCAGATCCAGAATGGCAAAGGTTTCCTCGACGGCCTGCATGGCGGTTCGAAACACCTTCTGCACGATCTCGCGGGTGGAATCATCCTCCGAGATTTCCGAATGCAGCGCGGCGGTATCGAACCGATAGTAGCTCACCAGCCCCTGCCGA